>CAYVVX010000058.1:12282-13613 GCA_964455315.1 uncultured Planctomycetales bacterium
ACGGCTGGATGTTCGCCACCACCGGCCAGTCGTTCGACTTTTTCGAGACCATCTTCGAGCTGCTGGACTTCGACCAGATGAACCAGGTGGCGGCCTACGGCGGCTTCCCCCAGCGCTATCCTCACTGGCGGTTCGGCATGGAATACGAGCGGCTGCGCAAGACGCACTCGTACGGCCTGGGCAAGATCTATGAGATGGTCATCAACACCGACCCCTGCTACGCCTACCTGCTCAACGATAACGCCATGGTCGACCATAAGACGGTGATCTCCCATGTGTACGCCCATTGCGATTTTTTCAAGAACAACACCTGGTTCTCGCACACGAACCGGCGGATGATGGACGAGATGGCCAACCACGCCACCCGCATCAGACGCTATATCGATCGCTACGGTTTCGACGAGGTCGAACAGTGGTTGGACGTCTGCCTGTCGATCGAGGATCTGATCGACCCGCATTCCATGTTTATGCGCCGCATGCCTCACGACCACCCCACCATGCCCGGCCCGCGGCATGTCGAGCACGAGGTGGTGCGTTACCCGGCCAAACGCTACATGGACCGCTTCATCAATCCGCCCGAGGACCTCGCCCGCCAGCGCGAGCGGCTGCGCCGCGACCAGGAGAAGGAGAAAAAGGCCGAGCCTGCCCAGCCGGTTCGCGATCTGCTGCTCTATTTGCTCGAGCACGCCCCGCTGGAAGACTGGCAATCGGACATCCTGGCGATTGTCCGCGAGGAAGCCTATTACTACGCGCCGCAAGGCCAGACCAAAATCATGAACGAGGGCTGGGCGACATATTGGCACTCGACCATGATGACCCGCTACTGCCTGCGCGACGACGAAGTGGTGACGTACTGCGACCATCATTCCGGCACGGTGGCGACCTCGCCGGGGCGGCTGAATCCATACAAGCTCGGGCTCGAGTTGTTCCGCGACATCGAGGAACGCTGGGACCTGGGCCGCTACGGCAAAGAGTACGAAGGCCTCGAGGATATCGAAGCCCGCCGCAACTGGAACAAGGATCGTCGCCGGCCCACCCGGGTCAAGGGTATGGAATCGGCCGGTCGGGAAAAGATCTTCCAGGTCCGCCGCATCTACAACGACGTGACCTTCGTCGATGAGTTCCTCACCCCCGAGATGGTCGATCGGATGAATCTCTATCACTATCGCTACGACCCCAACACCCGGCGGATGGTGGTGGTCAACCGCGACGTGAACAAGATCAAGCAGCAACTGCTGTTCTCGCTGAGCAACCACGGGCGGCCCTACCTCTACGTGGTGGACGCCAACTATGCCAACCGCGGCGAGCTGTACCTGGGTCACAAACACAAC
>CAYVVX010000059.1:0-4773 GCA_964455315.1 uncultured Planctomycetales bacterium
ATACGAGGGAGAGGCGGAAAACTTCAAGGCGCAAGAGCGCGTGAACTTCGGGCCTTCGGTCAGCCTGAAAAAGCTGGGGCGGGGAGAGAGCGCTGACCATGCCTCATTCGGCGATTCCGTGGAGTACCTGAAGATCGCCCGATACAGCCAGCAATTCGTCATTGACGAAATGGACATCATCAACAATCGTGTGGAGAAGCTCATCGCACCGCCTGAGGAGCTGGGGCGAGCTTCCAAACGGGTCCGGCCCGACCTGGTCTACGCCTTGCTGTTGCGCAACCCCACCCTCGCTGCCGATGAAACCGCGGTTTTCCACGTTAATCACGGCAACCTGGGCACGACCTCCACGGCGCTATCCTCAGCCACGCTAAACGCCGCGATGCTGGCGATCGCCAGGCAGAGCGTCGCCAGGGGCGGGGAGACGATCAACCTTAACTTGCGTGGCCGCTTTTTGCTTACGCCCCCGGATCTCGAATTCGTCGCCGCCGCGGTGCTGAACTCGGTCCAGTCACGTGTTGTCGTTGGCGATTCCGGGGGCGCGTACGACCCGCTGCGCGATCAGCAGATCGAGCTGCGCAGCGACGGGCGACTTGGCGAGGATGGCGTTAAAGATCCCGACACCGGCGAGAGTTTTCAGGGCACGGCCACCAACTGGTTCCTCGCGGCCGATCCGGCGGGCGGGCGAACCATCGAAGTGGCTTACCTCAAAGGATCGAATCGGATGCCGGAACTGCGGAGTTTTGCCCTCGAGCACGGACAGTACGGCGTGGGCTGGGAAATCGCGTTGGACATCGGCGCCAAGATTCTCGACTACGGCGGGCTGTACAAGGCCACCGGTGCGAGCTGATCGGCTGAGGCAAACACTGGTCTGCGCGTCACGGCGCGCGGCTCCTTACCGCCGGCACGGCCCCCGGGCTGTGCTGGCTGTTCTCTGGTGCTTTTTGCATGGCCTGGTTGGTATCGATGGCCGACCTGGCGGTGTTCTCGGGGGCCCCGGCGGGATCAGAACCCACTCGCCGGGGCTCTTTTTTTGACTTGACGCCGGCCGCGGCCGGGCATAGCTTGGGCAGCATCTTGAACACAATGCTCCATTCCGAGTTGCCTTCACACGCGCCGATCGGGCGCGATTCCGAGCAACCCTCCATTGACCTGGGATCACCCGCGAGGGCTCCACGGCTCCATTGTGGCCGAAGATCAGATCAATGGGGGGCTGCCCCGAATTGGAGGTAGATCATGTCTGAGATTCGAGAAGCCTGCTCGTTGGAGGCGGCGGCGGAAGCCGCGGCGGCGATGCGCGTCCTGGCGGAGATCCCCCCTGAACATCTTGCCGGCATGGACCTGGCTCACGCCCTCGAGGCCGCGGACAACGTGCACGGCGTGGCAAAGGCCCTGATCGGCGCGATCTGGGACCGGTACGGGGAGCGGTTCACGCTCGAGGACCTGGCTCACGGGTTGGTGTATGTGGCGCAGCGAAGGCGCACGGGTCCGGGCAATGGCCAGGAGCTAGGGGAGGCCTCGGCATGAGCAGGGAGGTGACTTTCGACGGCCGACGTATCGTGATCGAGTTCGGGTACGACGCGGCGATCGTTGACTTGGTGCGAGACATTCCCGGCCGCAAGTGGGACCGAAAATCGAAGGTCTGGACCTGCCCTGCGATGAGCCTTCCGGAGGTTGTCGAGAAGCTCCAGCCTCTGGGTTTCAGCGTGCCGGCGGAACTCATCGCAAAGGTGGGGCTCGTCATGCAGCGCCGGGCCGAAGTCGAGAAGCGCGCAGAGCGGAAGCGTATGGCCGACGAATCGCGCAAGCTCAAGGATGCCGAGGCGGCGCGGCGCTTGGAAGTGTTTCGTGGGGAGGTCGCGTTTTTTCCGGCAAGCGATGCCCCGATGACGCGCAGGATCAAGTCCGCCGGCGTCTACGCCGCCATCATCGAAGAGACGGATTTCGGGGGTGCCGTCATCGGCTATCGGGTGCCTGATGATGAGGTGGTGCGTGCTCTGGCAGCACGCGGCGAGCCCACAGATGCGGAATCACGGCTGCTCTCTGTTTTGCATTACATGTTCACCGTGAACGCCCAGGCCAAGGTAGGCCGCTCATGGCACTCAACGGCGGTCACGAGATATGGAAAAAAGAACCACCTCCTGGCTGAAGCCTGCCGGTTGGCCGCTAAGCAAAGCCGGTTTACTTGGGGCTGGAAGCTGGATCCATGTCCACCCCCGAACGGAGCCGCGTGGGTGCTCTACTTCCAGGAGGGGGGGGAGCAACTGAGCTTTCACACGTTCGATCGCGGCGATGGCCCTTCCTTTCGAGGCGAGTGGAATGGGATCAGGAACGTTAACTTCCCTTGGAAACCGGCCCGCTGAGCCGGCGGCGGCCGCGGACGAACATGGTCCCGGTCACGGCGCCTGCGCTGGGGCGTCGCGGCCGGGGCCGCCCCTCACCGCCTGCCGGTGGTCGACTGCACCAGGCCCGCGGGGAGGCGGCGCGGGGCGCCGAAACCGCGTTCTTGGGCTGGAATCGAGGGTGCGCATGGGCATCGGTGTTAAGACAACCTGCGTTTTTGGGCTAAAAACGGGCATGGGTCCTTCCAAGGGGGGGTACCCGAGGGCGGGAACCGCCCGTCTTCTAGCGGCTTTTTTGCGCGCGGGGGGTCCGGCGGGGCGGTAAGTAAGTGCTCGGGGCCCCTCCGGTGGGCTGCCGGCGGCGGATTCCGCGGACTGGAGTGGTGTAGAACTATGCCGATTCCTTCGGAAACCCGCTTGTTTTCGCGTGGTCGACCTGGTGGCGGGCTCGCGGCCGCAGGGCTGTGGGGCCGGCCTGGCGACGGTGCCGGGGGGCTCCCGCACCAGGTGAGCCGGGGTCTTTTGCACGCGGGCCGGGGCTCGCCGGCGCTTGCGGGGTGTAACGCGAGGCCTGCCGGCGGGGGTTCGGAGCCGTCTGGATCACCAGCATCTGTAACAAACTACGCCCGGGAGGGCTTACCGGGCGATCTGCGCGCGATCCGGCGCCGGTCCGTGTCCGCGGCGATCGCGGCCGGCGGGCAGACCCCTGGCGGGAGCGGACGATAGAGGTATCATGAGCGTGCCGGCGGGAGAACCGGCGGGAAACTGTGGCGGCGGGGATAGGCCGGCCAGCCGACAAGCGGGACATCCTGACCCGCTTCCCCTCGCCCCTTTTGAATCAGGACCGGTGACAGGAGCCGGGGCATGTCCAACGATGAACTTCGCCGGCTGGCGCAATCGCTGCGGCTGGAATCCATCAGCATCCTCCGCGTGGTGAAGAGCCTCCAGATCGATGGGCGGGTTGAGCCGCATCCATCCTGGCAGACGCTGCGGCGTTTGAAGATCGCGCATCCCGACTGGCCGGATGAACGGATCCGCGGCATGCGGCCGAAGCCGTCGATCTGGGATCCGCCGTACTTCGGCACCAACCTGAGGCGATGGCGGCCGGTGCCGGAATGTGTGATCGTGGCGGAGCTGTTTCTGCTGAGCGAGGCCGACGATCCGCAAGCCCCGCCCGGCGTCCACGTGGACGGGGCCCTGGCAGACCTCGAAAGCCACGACCTGGTGAAGCCGGCGCCGGTGACGATCACGGATGAAGCTGAGCGGGTCCGGCGGGATGGGGCTCACGTGGTGTTTCTCACGGAAGACGATGACATCACGGCAGGCGCCGTGCGGCCTGAGCAGGGCTGGATCACCTGGACGATCCGCCGGCCGGATGCGCCGATCGACCAGGCCACGTATCGGAAGCGCATCATCGGGGAAGGGTGGACGATCACGCGGCTGGGCCGGGAGCTGCTGACGTTCCTGGACAAGCGCCACGATGAACCGACGCCGCCCGTGGAAGCGGACGGCCAGGCGATCGGGGCCGGCGCGGTGCCGACGAACGGCAAGGCGGCACCGGGCCTGCCGGCGTGGATCCTGGCGTCGCCGGCCTACCAGGCGATGCGCGGGCCGGCGCTGACGATCCTGCGGGGCCTGCCTGAGCTTTGCCACGCTGACGATGCCGGCAACCTGATCACGGCCTGCGGAGGCCGGGTGCTGTGGGAACACGTGCACGTGAGCCGGTCCACGTTCAAGCGCCGGATCGGTGATCTTCTCGAGCTGGGTTTCGTCGCGAAGCTGCGGGAGGGCGGGGCGTTCGATGGCAGGAACGTCGAGACCGTGTACGGGATCCCCGCATCCCGGGGGAGCTTGGAGGGGTGGAAGGACAACTGCGACGAACCTGTACAAGCTGCCCCCCAAGAGCAGCGGTCGATGCTTCCGGCCTTGCGTGAGGTCGCCGTTGTCGCTGCCAGGAGCCCACAGCCCCCTCCGGGCCTAGCGGGCGGCACGGGGTACACACCAGGCTACCTTGCCGGCGGATGTGGGTGTGACACCGCAACCATCAAGAATGCGGCGACCGCTCTGGGGATTCCCCGGCCGGGCAGGGGGCAACGGAACTTCAGATACCCCCTCTCTGATGCGATGAAGATCCTCCAGCGCCTTGCGTGCGGCAGCGATCGGAAGATCCGCGAGTGTGCCGGTGGTGTGCTGCAGCGGCTCCAAAGGGACGAAATCGAAAACAAAGGCCAAATCGAAAACAAAGGCCAAAATCGCCAGTAAGCCAGCCCGCGCCGGGGTTCCATGTCGTAAGCTCGTGGCATGGAAACCAACCATGAACACCGATCATTCGTGAATGCCCAGAGGGCCGCTTTGTTCCTGGGTGTTCCCATCGCCTGGCTTGAGAAAGAGGCCAAGGAGGGGCGGCTGCCCTCCCTCGTTGCGGGCCGGCAGC
>CAYVVX010000059.1:4783-13605 GCA_964455315.1 uncultured Planctomycetales bacterium
CTTGCTTGCCCGGGCGCGGGACGAATCCGCCCGCATCGCAGGCGAAAACCTCAGTACGCGGATCGGCTGACAAAGAGGCCGCGGCCGCGGGCAAGAATGGACGCGGCCCCGCCAGCAGCGATACCGGCGGGGCCGCACAGTCATGGATCGACTGATGAACAGCGTAAGGCGATCGGATTCCGAAGGCAAATCCCACCGCGAGCGCAGCGCCTCACTTCGCGAGCCGCTCGCGGTCAACCGGCGCGAAGCGGCGCGGCTGCTCGGCATCTCACCACAAAAGCTCTGGAGCATGACCGCGGCCGGCGAGCTGCCCCACTTCCGTGTCGGCAGCGGGCTCCGCTATCGCGTCGAATCGCTCCGGGCCTGGATCGAAGCGCGCGAGCGGGAAGCCGCGGAGGCGCGGCCATGATCCAGACCACCGACACCGGCCAGCGTCTGCTATGGGATCTGGGGCTTCCCCCCGCCCGACCGAAAACGAACCCCCGCCATCGCAACGTGCGGAAGATCCGGGCGACGAGCCGCACGGCGGCGGCCTCGCTGACGCCGGAGCGGCTGACCGGCCGGCGCCGTGTGATCTACCAGCACATTCTCCGGTGCGGGCTCCTGGGGGCGACGGACAGTGAGGCGCAGGGGGCCCTCGGGCTGAGCAGCCAGCAGCTCGCGCCCCGCCGCGGAGAACTCGCGACTCACGGGCTCATCCTCGACAGCGGCGAGCGGCGGGACACCCCGAGCGGGCGTGCTGCGGTGGTGTGGGTCGCGTCGGAGGTCATGGGGGGGCCGCGGCCATGAACTGGACCAAATACACCGAAGAACTGCCGATCAAGCCGGAAGTCTATCTGATCTCCAAGGCGCTGAAACGGACACGCTTTGAGATTGCCGGGCACCTGATGCACCTGTGGACGTCGGTGGGGAAACTGACGGTCGACGGCGTCCTCCCCGGTGATGATGGAATGGTCGACACACTGGCGGAGTGCGAAGGGCTCGCTTCCGCCATGCGCGCCGCTGGATGGCTTGCCGATGCTGGCGATGGCAAGGTGAGGTTCCCGGGCTGGAAAACGCACAACGACCAGGCGGCCAAGCGCCGGGCAATGGACGCGAAGCGCAAGCAGCGTGAACGCAAGGCGTTACCGAAGGCGGGGCAGTCCACGAAGCGTCCGCAGGATGTCCGCATTGCAAGCGGACAAAAAGTGGACGCGCGTCCGCGTTCCGTCCGCACCGCAAGCGGACCAGAAAAGAGTGGATCAGAGAAGAGTAAGAGCGCTGATGGTGATGGGGTTTTACCTTCTGAGGGTATTAACGGCGAGCCTCGCGAAAAAATCTGGTTCGGCCGGGAGCTGATCAGGCGGGACCTGGAAGATAATGCCACGCTGATGGATCTCTACGCCCGAACGATCGCCCGCGGCTGGTTGCGGGACAGTGAGCACGCCTTGTGCGAATTCGTAGCCTGTGCCGAGCATGCCCTGCGGGCTCCGGGGATCAGCAACCGGCCGGCGCTGTTCATCGATCAGCTCAACGCCTTGGCGGGCCTGCCCGGGAATTCGCGGAAGCTGCGGACCACGCTGGTGGATGAGGACGCCATGCGGGCCCGGATCCGGGCGGTCCGCGGCGAACTGCCGGCGGGGACCGATGAGACGGCCGCACGGCCTGGCGGACGGCCGCTGTCGGATGATGCGCTGAAGGCCCGGGCCATTCTGCGGGCGGCATCATCGCGGGGCGGGGACCCCTGGCACCTGTTCGGCAGGGAACTGGCGGCGATGGGCTGGGACAAGGCCCGGTGGGAACGGGCCATGACAGAGCTGAGTAGCCCGGCAATGGTGAGCGCGTGAGGCGGTTGGCTTCCCTTGACCGGCCGTTCAGGCTATGCTTGCGGCATGAAGAAGCAACGGCCGAAGCTGACCGACCAGGTGCGCGACGCGATGGAGCGGAGCGGCATCAGCCGTTATCGGCTGTGGAAGGAAACCGGCATCCCTCAGAGCACGCTGTGCCGGTTCGCCGGCGGCAGCGGGATCTCGCTCGAATACCTGGACGTCCTGGCTGATCGGCTGGGGCTTCGGATCGTGGCGGCGGACTCGGAGCACGCTGAGCATCGAAAGGGATCGTGATGGCGACGGCGTACAAGCGCAAGCGAACCATGCCCGTGCCTCCCGACGCGGAGGTGAAGCTCTATCGCGGCCGAATGGTGGCGGAGTGGAAGGACCGCCGCGGCCGGCTGCGCCGCGAGCTGGTCCTCGAGGTGCCGGCCGATGCGGAGCGGGTGACGCGCTCGATGAACGGCCGCGAAGTGGCGTTGCTGCAATGGGCCGATGCCGACGGGCAGAGGCGATCGGTATCCGAGGCAAACGCGGTCGGCGGCCGCTGTCTGCTGATCGAAGACCGGCACTGGTCGATTCAACTCCGCGACCATACCGGCCGGCGAACCAGCGTGGGTTCCGAAACCAGCGAGAAGGCGGCAGCGGAGCGGCTGGCCGTGCATCTTGCTTCGGAACGGATGGAGCGCCGGCGGGGGCTGATCGATCCGCGGCAGGAAGCGATCGCCGAAGCGGCCGGGCGGCCGATCCAGGAGCACCTGAACGATTACGACGCGATGCTGCGGGCCAAGCTTGACGGCCAGAAGCACGTGGGCCAGACGCTGCTGTACATCCGCCGGTTCGTGGAGGCCTCTGGCTGGGAAACCCCGGTCGATATCGACGCAGACGATGTGAACCGGTACGTGGGTGAGCTGACAGAGCGGAAGCACTTCTCGGCCAGCACGGTCAACGCTCACATCACCGCGGTGAAGGGGTTCACAGCCTGGTTGGTCAATCACCAGAAGCTGCTGTTCGATCCCCTGGCGGGAGTGAAGAAGCCGAACCCGCAGAAGGGCATGCGGGACAAGGGGACGGAGAAGCCATCGGGCCGGGGCTTTGAGCGGCGGGCCCTCCTGCATGCGGAGTGGGATTGGCTGCGGTCGACCACCGACCAGAGCCCAACCCGGTACGGTATGCCGGGATCCGAGCGCGTGCTCCTGTACGGGACGGCAATCCAAACCGGCTTGCGGGCCAACGAGCTGCGGAGCCTGCATCGTGGCGATTTGTTCCTGGCAACCGATCGCCCCTACATCCGCTGCAAGGCACGATTCACGAAGAACGCAAAGGACGCCCGGCAGTACATCAAGCGGGCCCTGGCGCAGAATCTCGAGAAGTACGGGGCGGGCAAGGCGCCGAAGGCGCCGGTGTTCAAGTTGCCTCCATCCGAGGATATGGCGGCCATGCTGCGGGCTGACCTCGCGGCGGCGAGAGCGGCCTGGTTGAAGGCCGCGGAGCACGATCTCCAGGAGCAGCAACGGCGCGATGAATCGGATTTCCTGCTCGCGGTGAACCACGCCGGCGGTCGCATGGACTTCCACGCCCTGCGGCACACGACAGGAGCGTGGGCGATCGCGGCGGGGGCCAACGTGAAGCAGGTCATGGTCTTAATGCGCCACTCGACGGCAGAGCTGACCTTGAGTGTCTACGGGCACCTGCTGCAAGGGCAGGAAGCTGACGCCGTGGACAGGCTCCCCGAGATGTTCGGGGACACCTCAGAAGCGCTTGAGGCAACCGGCACCGATGGAAACGCGGTCCAACATGGACACCAACCGGATGCGCACGCGGCGGGAAGTGGTAGAACGGCGTTATACGGGAGAGAACGAAACCGAGAGAGCGCCGCCGGCCGCAAGGCCTTGTCGGATGGGGACTTACCGGCCGAAATCGGCCCTGACGATAGCGAAAATGGCGATGCGTCCTCCAGGACTCGAACCTGGAACCCGCTGATTAAGAGTCAGCTGCTCTGCCAGTTGAGCTAAGGACGCTCCGGGATACCTCGCCGCGGCCAGACGGTCACGCGAGACACCTTTGAGCCCGGGAGTATAGCGGTTGCCCCGGGAACGCTCAAGACCGGCCGCGAGCGATCCATGCCGGCGGGGGCGCGATCCGTTCCGCGGCGGTTCAGAGGATGAGCATCGCATCGCCGTAGCTGTAGAAGCGGTAGCCCGCGTGGATCGCCTCGGCGTAGGCGGCCAGGATGCCCTCGCGCCCGGCGAAGGCGAACAGCATGGCCAGCAGGGTGCTCTCGGGAAGGTGGAAGTTGGTCACCAGCGCATCCACCGCCCGGAAGCGATAGGGCGGATAGATCAGCAGCCGGGTCCAGCCGCTGCCCGGCACGATCCGCCCGGCGTCATCCGCGACGGTTTCCAGCACCCGCACGCTGGTGGTGCCCACGGCGACGATCGGCCGGCGCGCGTCTCGGGCGGCGTTGATCGCCTCGGCTGTTGTGGGTGAGCAGTCGTACCACTCGGCGTGCATGGGATGATCCTCGAGATTCGCGCAGCGCACGGGCAGAAAAGTGCCCGCGCCGACGTGCAGCGTGACCGAGGTAAAGCCGAACCTGGCGGCGCGCAGCTCGTCCATCAGCCGGGGGGTAAAATGCAGCCCGGCCGTGGGGGCGGCCACCGCGCCGGGGCGCTTGGCATAGACGGTCTGGTAGCGGTCGGCGTCCGCGGGATGCGCAGTCTGATGGGGCGACGTGTCGCCCGGAGGGACGACGGGGTACCCGGTCGGCGGCGGCTCCACCGGCGGCGATGCGGCGTTCGCGTCGCGCCGGATGTAAGGGGGCAGCGGCGTGTGGCCGGCTTTCATCAGGATGGCGTGGGCGTCTCCCGGCGGGTCCGGGCTTGCCGACCAGGTCATGTCGTCCACCCGGGCGATCAGTTGCAGGGCGCGGTCGTCATCCTCGAAGGTCAACCGTTCGCCGGCGCGCAGCCTGCCCGCCGGGGTCATCATCAGATGCCACACCCCCGCCGATTCCTCGTGCAGGAACAACCCGTCAACCTTGCCACCGGTGGGCCGGCGCAGGCGCAGCCTGGCCGGGAGCACGCGGGTGTTGTTGACCACCAGGAGCGCCCCCGACGGGAGCCACCGGGGCAGGTCGCGAAACGTGGCCTGCGTCCGTTCGCCGCCGGCCCGGTCGAGGACGAGCAGCCTGCTGTGGTCCCGGGGTTCAACGGCCCGCTGGGCGATCAGCTCCGGCGGCAGGTCGTAGTGCAAGTCAGCCAGTTTCACCTGAATCCTCTCGGGTTTTCACAGGGTGGCATTGGTGGTTGTGTTGCCCGCAACCCACAGGCATCGGTGTCAGGCCTCTCAGTAGTAAGCCCTTATTTTCCAATAACTTACCTTCTCAAATCCAGCGAACACCGTTGACTGGCGACAACATCCTGCTTCGCCGGACAAGCTTCCTTGGTTTATCAGACCGCGCCGGCCCACCTGCAACTTCAGTGAAGGTATGATCTTATACCTGAAGCGCCACGGTTGCGCATCTTTTTCGGACTTCGGCGTCCGTCATGCTAATCCTATATATCGAAACCCTGGGGGCGTTCGCGCACTTCGAGGCGTCCCCTCGTTCAACAGGTGCTTTCCTGGTGGTAAAGAAGCCTGCGTCGGGAGCGGGGCTTTATGGTGCACCCCGTGCAGCCCGTGTCATCGTTCGCTCAGGCGGGTCCGCCCGTCGGGGTGGCGTGCGCGCGGCTGCGGGCAGGGGCGACGGACGGCCCCTCCGACCGGGTGCCGTGGCTGCGTCTCCCTCGCGCGCTGGTCCTGGAAAGCCGTCGGGCCTTGCCGGCGGTTCACTTTCCGCCGGCGGTTGAAGATCTCTCCGACCCACGCACGCCCTCCATCGTACTCTCAGCGTCGCAACAGCGCTGGCGGCCCTGGCCGGTGTCGTTGCCGCGCGACGGGCGGGGCCTGCCGGTCCGCTGGTGGCCCAGCGACCTCTTCCCGCCTCCAATACCCGTTCTACCCCCGCCGCCGGTCCTGCTCCAGCGGATCGCGCCGCCGACACCGCTGAGAATCTCGGGCGGAATGGTGGACGTGCTGGCGTAGCCGTCCCCTTCGGTCACCACCCGGCGGACCATCCGCTTCGCGATGCGCGCAGCTCAGCCCAATCCCGCGCGTACGCGGGCCTCGTCCACCTCGACCGCCAGGCCGGTCCCCTGCGGCACCTCCAGTTCCCCCTCGATCACCTCGAACGGCGTCCTCAGCACCGTGCCGCTGAGGAACTGCGGCCCGTTGAGCGCGGCCGGGTATTGCAGGTCGTACGCGCCGTACAGCAGCAGCGACGCGGACAGCGAGACGTCCGGATCAGTCAGCCCGGAGCCCAGGAACATCAGGCCGCGCTCGAGAAGCATTTCGATCTGTCTCCGGGCGTCGGTCAGGCCGGCACAACGGGCGGGCTTCATGGCCACGCCGTCGAGCAGGTCGAGCTTGAGGTATTCCTCCAGGTCGGAGGAGTTGATGACCCCCTCATCCATGATGATGGGCAGGGCCTTGAGCTGCTTGAGCCTGCGGAAGCCGGTCAGCCGGTTGGGCCGCAGCGGCTGCTCGAGCACGGCCACGCCCGCGTCGGCGAGCTTGCGGGCGGCGTCGAGCGCGGTGGCCTCGTCGTAGCCCCCGTTGGCGTCGGCCCACAGAAATCCGTCCGGTACCAGCTTCCTGACCATGCGGCACATGTCGAGGTCGAATGGCAGGTCCGGCGCCACCTTCACGTTGAAGTTGCGGTAGCCGCGCGACTTGCCTTCCTCGATCAGCGCGGGGATGTCGTCGAGCGATTTGGGGTTGAGCGTCCAGCTCAGCGTGATCCGCCGCCGACCGCGACCCGCGCGGTTCCAGCGCTGCTCGGCGGACTTCTTCAGCAGCCGGCCGGTCAGGTCGAACAGCGCCAGGTCGATGCCGGCCTTGCAGATGGGCTGACCGGTGGAAAAAGCCGGTGCGATGATGGTGTTCATCGCGGCGTGAATGCCATCGATGTCGAACGCGTCCCGGCCGATCAGCACGGGCGTCAGGTACTTCTCGATGGTGGTCCGAACCGACTCCAGCGTCTCGTAGCTCCACTTGTTGGTGGGCACGGACTGGCCCCAGCCGGCCGCGCCGTCCTCCGTGGTGATTTTGACCATCACCGTCTGGCGCCCGACCGGCTTGCCGTCGGGCCCTTCGAAGAACTTGAAACGGCCGACGGTCGGGTAGATCACCGGAAAGGCTTCCACTCTGGCGATGCGGGCGGTCATGGCGGTCTCCGCGTGAAGGCGGGAGGCAAAAGCAACCCCGGCGGCCGCGGCCGAGCCGGCGAGAAAACGGCGACGGGAGAAGGGGGGCATGGGGTGTCCTTTGCCGCTGGCAATTCAGTGATTGACTGTCAGCTCTCGGCCGTCAGCTTTCAGCCGGACAACAGGTTGATGGCAGGCGGTATGCAGTAAACAGTACGCAGTCAGAAGTGCGGGAACCTGTTCCCGCACGAACGAGCCGCCCGCGAACGTCCCGCGCGGCAATAAAGTGACCGCACGCCTCGTTCCTCCTCATCACTCATCACTCAGCATGTCATCCCGCCACGATATTCACCAGCCGCCCGGGCACAAACACGACCTTCCGAACCTGCTTGCCGGCCAGTTCGGCGGCGACCTTCTCATCCGCCATCGCAGCCGCCCTCACTTCCGCTTCGCCCGCCGTCGCCGGGACGGTGATCCGCGCGCGGAGCTTCCCGTTGACCTGCACGGGCAGCTCGATCTCGGCATCGACACAGAGCTTCTCGTCGTACGCCGGCCAGTCCTCCAGCGCGATGGAACGCCGCCACGCCTCGCCGTGCAGCCGCTGCCACAACTCCTCGGCGATGTGCGGCGCGATCGGCGACAGCAGCTTGACGAACGGCAGGGCGATCTCGCGCGGCAGCGACTCGCCCTTGAGCCCGTTGAGGCACTCGATCAGCGCCGCGATGGCCGTGTTGAAGCGCAGGTTCTCCAGATCCGCCGTCACCTTGCGGATGGTCTTGTGCAACAGCCTGCGGACGGGCTCCCCGGCGGGAACATCGGCGACCTTGAGGGTGTTGTCCTCCGCCACGAACCGCCGCCAGGCATTGTGCAGGAACCGGCTCATGCCGATGATGTCGCGCGTCGACCAGGGTTTGCTGGCTTCCAGAGGCCCCATGTACATCTCGTACACCCGCAGCGTGTCCGTGCCGAACCGCCCGCGGATCTCGTCGGGATCCTCCGCGTTCTTCAGCGACTTGCCCATCTTGCCGTATTCCTGGCGGACCGGCTGGCCGTTATGGAAGTACTGATGTCCCGGCTCGCCCTGCACGTCGGCCGCGGGGCGACCCTGTTCGTCGACCACCTCCGTCGCGGGGACCACGATGCCGCGCTCGTCGCGATAGGCATACGCCTGGATGTAGCCCTGGTTGAACAGCCGCCCGAACGGTTCCGGTGTACTGACCTGCCCGAGATCGAACAGCACCTTGTGCCAGAACCGCGCGTACAGCAGGTGCAGCACGGCGTGCTCGATGCCGCCGACGTAGAGGTCTACGCCGCCCGCCTCCGCCTGCCCCGCCGCGCCGGACCCGACCATCCAGTACTTCTCCACCCCCGGGTCCACGAACGCGCCCGCATTCTTCGGATCGAGATAGCGCAGGTAGTACCAGCACGAGCCGGCCCACTGCGGCATGGTGTTCAGCTCGCGGCGGAAGCTGCGCACCTCGACATCGCCCGGCGGATCCTCGCCGGTCTCCAGCGTGTTCACTTTGCCGTCGTCGGTGACGTAACCGCGCACCTCCACCCACTCCCTGGCCCGGCCCAACGGCGGTGCCGGCGGCGCGTCCGGATCGTCCGTCGCCTGCGGGCGGAAGTCGTCGATCCGCGGGAGCATCACCGGCAGGTCGCCTTCGTCGAGCGGGTAGACCTCGCCGGTCGCTTCGTCATGCACGATCGGGAACGGCTCGCCCCAGTAACGCTGCCGGCTGAACAGCCAGTCGCGCAGCTTGTAGTT
>CAYVVX010000060.1:0-2189 GCA_964455315.1 uncultured Planctomycetales bacterium
CCAAGTGATCGGTCCGCGCTGTCTCCCGCGGGACTCCTCGCCGCCCTCCTGACGATGGCCGGTGCGGCACTGGCTGCCGAACGCCCGCCCAACGTGCTGGTTCTCTACGCCGACGACCTCGGCTACGGCGACATCGGCTGCTACGGGGCCACGGACATCCGGACGCCGCACATCGACGCCCTGGCCGCCGACGGAATCCGCTTCACCAACCACTACGCCCCCGCGCCGATCTGCGCGCCCTCGCGGGCGGCGCTGATGACCGGGCGCTATCCCACCCGCACCGGCATGTCCTCCGAGCACAACACGCCGCCGGGCATGGGCGTCGAGGGCATGAACACCCGCGAGATCACCGTCGCCGAGCTGGTCAAGTCCCGCGGCTACGCCACCGCCGCCTTCGGCAAGTGGCATCTCGGCTCCACCCCCGACACCCAGCCCAACGGCCAGGGCTTCGACCTCTTCGTCGGGCATCACGAAAGCTGCATCGATCCATTCTCGCACTGGTTTTACGCTTCGGAACCGTGGCACCACGATCTCTACCGCAACCGCGAGGAGATCTTCGAGGACGGTGTTCACGTCACCGACCTGATCACCCGCGAGACGCTGCGCTTCATTGATCAGCATCACGACCGGCCGTTCCTGATTTACGCCGCCTACAACACCCCGCACTATCCCATGGCCGCCCCGGCCCGGTTCATGATCCGCTATGCCGACCTGCCCAGCCCGCGCCGCGAGGTGGCCGCGCTCGTCGCCGCCATCGACGACTCGGTCGGGCAGATCCGCGACCAGCTCGCCCGCCACGGGCTCACCTCGCAAACCCTGATCTACTTTGCCAGCGACAACGGCGCTCCCGCGGCCTCCAAGCGCGGCGAAGGCGGCGGGCGCAACACCCCCTTCCGCGAGCACAAGCGCAGTCTCTTCGAAGGCGGCATCCGCGAGCCCGGCATCGTCGCCTGGCCGGGCGAACTGCCCGCGGGCGTGGAACGCGACCAACTGGTTATCGGGATGGATCTGCTGCCGACGGCGGCGGCGGTGTCCGGCGCGGAGCTTCCCGCGGATCGGACCATCGACGGGATCAACTGGCTGCCGCTCTGCCGTGACGCGGCCGCCCCCGGCCATGATGCCCTGTTTTTTTCCTGGGCCAGGCAGCGGGCCGTCCGGCAGGGCCGCTGGAAGCTGGTCTGCGACGGCCTGATCAACCTCGACAAGGACCGCACCACCCGCGAAACCGGGGAAAACTCAGTTTTCTTATCCGACGTGGTCTCCGACCCCGGGGAAACGGTCAATCTGGGCTCCCGGCACCCGGAAATCGCCGACCGCCTGCTGAAACTGCACCTCGCCTGGCAAGGCGGAATCGCCCGGGATCCGTCGGCCTCCCCCTCCGCGGATTCCCCCGCACCGTAGCCGCCGATCCGCGCGGGGTGAGCCCGCGCCGGCCGCTCACCCGGGGCTGCGGAAATCCCGATAAGATTTCCAGATCTTTCGGTTGACAAAACTAAGCCAATGGCGTAAACAATAGGTATCGGGTCCGAGGGTCGGCGATTGCCGATGGTTCCTCCACACTCATATCAACACAAACGAGTGGAGGCTGAGCATGGCGAAAGACAAGTCCATTCAGTGGAGCGGGTTCGGCAGGCGCGGCCGGCGCGAAGGATTCACGCTCATCGAAGTGCTGGTGGTGGTGGCGATCATCGCATTGTTGATCGCCATCCTGATGCCGTCGCTCGGGCGGGCCCGCGAGCAGGCCCGGCGGGCTTCGTGTGCCGCGCAGCTCAAGCAGATCATCACCGGCTGCCACACCTACACGGCCAACAGCAACGGCTGGCTGCCGGTCAGCGTCAAGGCGTTCAATGCTTCACTGACTTACATGGTCTATCAGCATCTGGAACCCGCCTACCTGCCTCCGGCGCAGCGCGGCAGCTATGTGCATCATGGGCTTCTGCTCAAGACCAAGCAGATGCCCAATCCCGAAGCCTTTTACTGCCCTTCCTACCAGGAATACCCCTGGAAGTATCCCGACGGATGGAACAAGCATCAGCATGGGGATTCGGGCAAGGGCACCGTCTACAGCCGCGCGACCAGCTACATGTACGCGCTCGCCGGACAGGTCGACTTCTATCCGAAGGGAGAGCGGTTCACCGCCCGCATGGAGCAGATGCGACCCGCCGAGGCCCTGCTGTCCTGCGTGTTCC
>CAYVVX010000060.1:2199-13573 GCA_964455315.1 uncultured Planctomycetales bacterium
CAGATCAAGTATCAGCAGAAGGGCGGGCTCTGGCCGCACGAGGTGGGCGTCAACGGTGCAAACATCGATGGCAGCGTGGTGTTGAAGAAGTTCCCGCAGAAGACCGCGGACCAGGCCCTGAGCATCTACCAGACCGGCAACATCGACTTCAATGACTACTTCGCGTACTGCTTTTTCAAGGCGTTAAGCGGCGACCACCGGTGGCTCAACGAGTATCCGAAAGCGCCGCCCGCGAATGGTCTTTGAGTCTTCGCCCGGCGACAGGGGCGGGGGATGGCCATGGTGCCGTCCGGCCGGCGGAGAACGTGGTTCTGAACCGCATGCCGCGCGTTCAGGCGACAGAGGAGCGATTGGGATGTTGAATGTGATGACCCGGTGTCGGCGTGGACGCGACCGTGCGTCCGGTTTCACCCTCATTGAGGTGCTGGTGGTGGTGGCGATCATCGCCCTGCTCATCGCCATCCTCATGCCGTCGCTGTCCCGGGCCAGGGAGCAGTCGCGGCAGTCGGTGTGTCTGTCCAACCTCAAGCAGCAGGGTACCGGCCTGTCCACCTACTCCATGACCAATCGGGGCTTCCTGCCCTGGGCGGGGAACTTCCGATACACCCTGGCCGAAGGGTATTACTACCTGAGCGGCTATTCGGGCTCGGACTGGGCGCGGGTCAACAACGGCGGACTCTACCCCGAAGCGGTCGGCAAGGAAGCCAACATCTATTACTGCCCGAGCAACATGAATGCCGACGCCGACGAACCCAAGCGCGGTATGAATGCCTTTCTCAACCGGGTCAAGTTCTCGAAGCAGGGCTCCTCGGGATACGTCGACTCGCATAACGCGGCCAACAGCCCGATCGGCGCCTACGCTTATGCCCTGCCGGTGCTGGGCGGCCGGCATCCGCGCGACGCCGGTTCCAAGATGTATCCCCTCGAGTCCATGTCCTACACCAGCGGGGGGACCACCACCTACAGCCCCTACTACAAGTACATGACCGACCCGGCCGAGCTGAGCCAGTCCCAGGCCGATGACTTCCTGGGCCCCTTCCCGCAGAAGCAGCGGGGCAAGAGCTCCATGCCGGTGATCATGACCGACGCCTACTTCGGCGGCTACAGCGGCTACCATCTGAACGGCTACAACGTCATGTTTTCCGACTTCCACGCCCGCCGCATTCCCGATCCGCGGGGACGGATCATCAAGGGCACCGGCGGCGGGTCGGTGTACAACACGGGCGACATCGCCACCCGCGGGCAGGCCTTCATGGTCTGGGACTATTTCGGACGTAATCCGTAAGCGCGTCCCGGAAAGGCGGGGAGTAAATCCGTGGATTCCGATTGACATCCCCACCCCACCCGTGCAAACATCAGGTGAGGGTTGATCCCTCATCCAGAGTCGCCAACTCGATCCGCATCCGCTGACCACGGGACAGGGCATGAGCACGTGCAGGGCCAGATTATCGTCCGTCACTCGTACGCACCGGCCGGGGCGGGGCTTCACGCTGATCGAAATACTCGTGGTGGTGGCCATCATCGCCCTGCTGATCGCCATCCTCATGCCCAGCCTGGCCGCCGCCCGCCGCCAGAGCCAGGTTCTGTATTGTTCCTCGAACCTCAAGACCATCGCCCAGGCGACCTTCTTCTATTGCGAGTCCAACCAGCAGTACATGCCCGCTTCGGGCATCTGGTCCGAGAATGTCAACCTGTACGTCCAGCGGCTCAGCGGCGGCAAGACCACCGCCACCGGCAAACTGGAAGGCCGGGTGGATTTCTTCCTCTGTCCCGGTGACGAGATCCCCCACACCTCCGGCGCCCCCTACCGCTGGATCGACAACGACTGGAAGCAGATCGAATACAAGGTCAGCTACGGCATCAGCAACGGGCTGGTCTGGGGAGTCAAGTCCCACATGCTCAAGCAGTTGCTGGCCGGTACGGTCACCGTCGCGGCCTCACGGAACTTCGACGAGAGCGAGCGTGTTTTCGTTGCCCCGGGCAAGTACAACGTCAACTTCCGCGGCATGAGACGCATCTCCGAGGTGCCCAGGGCCTCCGAGATCATCATGTTCCTGGATTCCGGCGACGACGATCTCACCGGGGATCAGAACTGGGATTTCAGCCAGGCCCGCCACAACGTGGCCAACATCCAGGTCCATCACACCTACGGCAACAACTTCGCCTACGCCGATCAGCATGTGGAACATAAGAAGGTGCTGCCCAACGGCTACCAGAAGGGCAAGCCGCCCTTCCCGTGGGCCTGGATTCCCGAGGATGGCTGGAAGTTCGGCCGCGACAACAACCCATTTGAGCCGACCTGGCCTTGAGTTGGAAAGAGCGGGCTCGCCGCGACCGCAGCGGGCGGGAAGGCCGGTCGCCGGGGCGCGAGTCGATAAAGTGTTGCGAATCAGGGATTTACGGTGGCTCCGCGACGGCGAAGCTCTCAGGGGAGCTGCGCGATCCGCGGCGGATCGCGGGATATGTTCCGTACCGTCGAACCCAGATTCCCCAAGTTTTTTGTTGACGTTTCGGGCCTATTGATGTAAACAGGATAGTGAGGAGGCGGGAGGGCCGTGTCAACTCCCATGCGTATCCCGTCTGATTCCACGTCGTGTCCGTTCTGGTCTTAGGTAAAGGAGGAGAACAATGACAACAAGATTTCTCGCATCGGGCGTCGCTGCGCTGATGGTGATGGCGTCAACAGCGACGGCGATCACCTTCACCGAGAATTGGGACAGCTATGCGGCGGGTGGAGGTCCGGGCGGCCCGTGGGTCACCGACCCGCACAGCACGGGTCCGTTGCCGGTCAGCTCTAACGTCTCCGTATCCGCGAGCAACTCGCTCCAGGTTCACAATGGCTCGGCCTTATCGGGATTGGGCATTTCCGCGCTGATCACGGGAGGACTTAATCCCGGTGAAGTGGTGGGGGCCACCGACGCGAATCCGCTCACCATGTCGAATGCGGTATACTACTCGCACGCCAGGTCTGTGAGAGATGGGTCATGGTATATCGAGCTCTCGCTCGGTGATGTGCACGCACCCGACGTCGCCTACCCATTCGTTCCGTTGGCCAATCCCATCCCCGTTATTGCCTATACTGGTGGGTACGGCGACAACGGCAAGAATTATGACTATTTCGACGGCGAGAAATGGATTGAGGTGGGGTTTTCCCATAATGGCCCCGCGTGGGGTACTACTCCCTTGGGGATGGATGTGAAGACCAACACGGTCGACCTGCATGACACCACCGGCAGTAGCAGCGCTAACATTTCCCGTGTGTATACGGGCAGTTTTGATCGGGTCAATATCCACGTGACCACCGAGCAGGGTGCGAACGCGGCATACATTGACGATCTGAGCATCACCGGCGGCGTGGTCGTGCCCGAGCCGGCCACCGCCGCGATGCTGGTTCTCGGCGGTCTCGGTCTGCTGGTGAGTCGCCGCCGTCGCACGGCCTGACCGGGTTGTCTGATTCGAACGATGAATGCTCCCCCGGCCCGAAGGCAACCTGTTCCGCCGCCGGGCCGGGGGCTTTTTTCGGATAGCCCGACGATGAGGATTCGAGCGATAAGCCGCGGTGGGAATCTGGCGACGGCGGCGCGCCGGGCGAAGATTCCCGTAGCGGTGACTTACGCTCTCAGCGAATGCATTGAGCCGGGTGACATCCGTGGGGCTGAGCATGGGACCGGCCCCACGGGTGCAACCGGCAACCGAGCCGGCGGATTCATGAACCCGGATATCGAACGTGAGTTCGCAGATCTGGGATTTGAGATCTCAGATTCGAGATCTGAAATCCGAGATTGGTGATTCGAGAGCTGAGATTTGAAACCTGAGAGCTTGAGATCTCAGATTCGAGATCTGGATTCCGAGATCTGAGACCGAAGCGCTGGATGCCAGCGCTCTGGTCTGGGGGCTCCGGCTCGGTGGCGCGGGCGGTGCCGATCAGCCCGCCGACATCACCCGGCGGATACGCGCGGCGATGTCGGCCGGATCACCCGGGCCTTCGTAGGTCAGCGGACCGGTGTAGCCGATACGCTCCAACTCGGCCATGACCGCGGCCCAATCGACGTCACCGTCGCCGAGGGCGACGAAGCCGTCGATGTTGCCCACGGCGACCTTGAAATCCTTGAGATGCACCCGGACAACACGGTTGCCGAGAATGCGGATCCAGTCGTGGGCGAAGCCGAACTTCATGACGTTGCCGGTGTCGAAGTAGACCTTCACGAACGGCGAATTGACCCGGTCGACGAGGTCGCGAACCTCCACCGGAGAGAGCAGGAACGCGTTCCAGACGTTCTCGATGGCGATGACCACGCCGCAGCGCTCGGCATCGTCAGCCAGGTCACGGAGCGCGGCGCAGGCCAGTTCGACGGCGTCGGCGTAACTGGTCACCAGCGTGGTGGGACGTTCGAAGTGGCTGACCATCCCCGGTACCACCAGCAGCGCATCGGTGCCCAGCCAGCGGGCCCGCTCCAGGCCCGCGACCGTCCACTGGCGGGCCTTCTCGCGATCGGCGGGCGCCGGCGAGGTATACGCCGCCTGCCAGAACAGCCCGCAGGCCAGGGAGGCGACCTCCAGCCCCGCGGCCCGGATGGTGTCGCCGATCCGGCGGCAGGAGGCCTCGTCGGTGGTCACGCTCAACTCGCCGGACAGCTCCAGCGTCGGCTCGAACGCCTGGAAACCCGCGGCACGGATGGTCGCGGCGATCTCCTTGATCGGTGTGCCGGGAGCGAAGCTCCAGCCGTTGATGCTCTTCTTCATGATGGATTCCTTCTGAACCAGGTCGAAACAAGCAGTCGCAAGTGGAATGGACCGGCGGGCGCGTCAGCCGGTCGAATTGCATCGGACAACAAGGGAGATCATAATCCGCGATGTCACAGCGTCAACATGAAACCACAGACAACGCCATGTCTTCCCGCACACAAACATGGTTCGCCCGATGCCGGCCGGGAGCACTGCTCGCAGTCATCCTGAGCTGCGCCGGCCCGCTTGCGGCGGCCGACCCGCTCCCCGGCGGAGTCGACGACCTCGAAGCCGGCATCTCCGTCCAGGCGGGCGTCCCCCAGCTCTTCGTTGACGATCAACTCATCGCCGACACCAGGGACCTGCATCGAACGCTGCACCAGCCGCGCAAGGATGACGGCGGGCGGCGGCCGCTCATCACCGCCGACCCCGGTACCACGCTGCTGGCCTACGGCTCGATCGTGCAGGACCCGAAGCTCAAGCAGTACGTCATGTTCATCCAGGAGTTCCCGTCACGGCGGATGTACCGGCTGCTGTCGCCCGACGGGCTCACCTGGCCGCGGGACAAGCGCGACGGCTGCACCGAGCTGCGTTTTGACCCCGAGCCTCCGGCCGGCCGGCCCCGGGACGACGCGGTGTATTCCATCGACGTGTTCACCTGCTGGTACGACGCGTCCAACAGGTCGCATCCCTACCAGGGCTGGCTCTACTACGCGAACTGCGGCAACGAGTGCGAGGGCGACTATCACGTCCGCTCGAAAGACGGCATCACCTGGGAGATCGGCCGGCTGGTGGTCAACGCCTTCGCCGGTCCCGACGACCCGAGCTCGCACAAGATCCAGCAGGACGGGCGCACCGTCTACGGGCCCGGCGATGTCACCCTGTTCGCCCCCGACCCGGAGAACCATCGCTTCCTGGGGCTGTTCAAGTTCTTCACCACCGAGAAGGTCGGGCCGGGCAGCAACCTTCGCTCGCGGGCTTACGCCTACTTTGACAGGCTCGACGAGCCTTTCGACGCTGCGCAGATCAGGCAGGTTGCCCTGCTGCCGCCGGTGGCGGAGGTAAACGGCAACCAGCCGGACGATGAGTTTTACGCGGCCACCGCCTGGCGCTACGGCGATCTGTGGATGGGCGATCTGAAAGTGTGGCATCGCGGCGGCGACTATCCCTTCTCGGCCGCGGGCTGCGCGTTTCTCAAGCTCCTGGTCAGCCGCGACGGGCTGCACTGGTCCAAGGTGCCTTATGACAATGACCAGGGCGTGCCCGAGGTGTTCGTCGCCAACGGACCGGAAGGCGGCAACGATGCTCTCAACGACGGCGGCTATATGACCGCGTTCAGCCAGGGCCCGCTGCGCATCGGCGACGAGCTGGTCTACTACTACAGCTCCTCCTCATGGGGCAAGAATCATCCCCGCGAGAAGCTTCTCCGCGGCGGCGGCATCTTCCGGAGCCGGCTGCGCGTGGACGGTTTCGTCTCGGTCGATCGCGGGACGCTCACCACGCATCCGCTCAAGCCGACGGGCACCGACCTGCTGATCAACGCGGTCGGGCCGGTCCGTGTCGAAATGGTGAACCCCCGGGGCGCGGTCGTGGGCTCCGCGGATGTGAAGGGCGACAGCCTGGCCCACGCGGTACGTTTCGACGACAGAAGCTTCCGCGCCCTGGCCGGCGACGGGCCGGTGCAACTGCGCTTCACCATCGGCACCAACGGCAGGCTCTACTCGTTCACCATGCGCTGATCATCCACGAGGCCAACCCGATGACACCCCGACATCCATCGTGCAGATCCCGCGGGACGCAGTCGGCGCTCACGACGCTGCTGCTCCTGGCCGTTACGTCGGCCGGGCTGTTCGCCGCGGAGCCGGCGCCTGTCGACGTCGCCGACCGCCTGCAGCCCATCGTCGACCACCATCTCTTCGCCAGCCTTGACGGCGCCGCGCTCAAGCTTCATTCGCCGGTGGTTCGCGAGGTCGTCTTCCGGTTCGACGCGCCCTGGGAAGGCCCGCAGAGCAGCTACATCAGCATCCTCCACGACGGGCAGAAGCTGCGCATGTATTATCGCGGCGGCGGCGATCTCGGGCGGGAGTACACCGCGGTGGCCTACAGCGATGACGGTGTCCGCTGGACCCGCCCGGAGCTGGGGCTGATCGAGTTCAACGGCTCACGCCGGAACAATCTCATCTGGACCGGCGAGAAGAAGGCCTACTGGGAATCGCACAACTTCTCCCCCTTCATGGACGCCCGTCCCGATGTGCCCGCGGATGAGAAGTGGAAGGCGGTCAGCCTCAGCCGTCGTGACATCGCCGGCGAAACGCAGCGGGTGCTGATGGGGTTTCTCTCCCCGGACGGCATCCACTGGCGCCGCGTCAGCGACGATCCGATCATCACCGAGGGCGGCTTCGACTCCCACAACGTCGCCTTCTGGGACGTGAACCTGAATCGCTACGTGTGCTACTTTCGCACCGCCATCAGCGGCAAGCGCAACGTGGCCCGGGCCACCTCCACCGACTTCATGAGCTGGTCCAAACCGGAAACGCTCGCCTACGGCGATGCCCCCATCGAGCAGTTCTACACCAACGGCATCCTGCCGTACTTCCGGGCGCCCCACGTCTATCTCGGCTTCCCCATGCGCTACGTGTCGCCGTCCGAGCGCAACACCGTCGGGGCGGAGAAGCGCAAGACCGACGGGCTCTCCGACGCGGTGTTCATGTCCAGCCACGACGGCCTGCGCTGGCACCGGCCGTTCATGGAAGCCCTGGTCCGGCCCGGGCTCGACCCGCGCCAATGGGGCGGCGCCCACGGCAACAGCACCCCCGCGTGGGGCCTGGTGCCCACCGGACCGGCGGAAATGTCCCTCTACTGGTCCGAAGGGCACGGCAACTATCCGGAAGGCGTGGATGGCATCGTCGCCCTGCGCCGCGGCGCCTTCCGCCTCGACGGCATCGTGTCCGTCAACGGGCCGTACGCCGGCGGCGAATGCGTGACCCGCCCGCTGCGCTTTGCCGGCCGCGAGCTGCGCCTCAACCTGTCCACTTCCGCGGTGGGCAGCGTGCGCGTGGAACTCCAACGCCCTTCGGGTGAGCCCATCGAAGGCTTCACGCTCAAGGACTGCGACGTGATCTGGGGCGATGAGCTCGACCGCCTGGTGACCTGGTCAGGCAGGGGCGACGTCAGCCGGCTGGCCGGTGAGCCCGTGCGCCTCCGCTTCAAGTTGATGGACGCTGACGTGTATGCGCTGCAGTTTCGCAGGTGATGATGAGATCCCGCCGCTGATCCGCGGCGGACATGAAAGGGACGATGATGCAACAGCTTCTGGGTTTACGCCGGCTTCGATGGGCACTGGCCACGATGACCCTGGCGGTCGCGGTCCCATCGACCTTCGCCCTCGACAAGCTCGGCGCCTGGTACCGTGCCGACGTCGCCTACCCCGAGTACGCCCGCATCTGGAACGAGAGCGATGCCGGTGGTCCCGACGACAAGGAGCGGCCCGCCCCCAAGCTGGGCGCGTCGCTGCACATGTACCTCAAGAACACCGGCCGCGAGCCGGTGCGGGTCACGGATGTCGAGCTCGACGGCATGAGCCTGACCGAGAGCCTGCCCTTCTCCGACCAGCGCAAACGCAAGAAGCCGGCCAGCATCTATTTCGCGACCCTCACCGAGCAGCAGCGCCAGAAGCTGCTGGCCGCCGGTGAGCCCATCTGGTTCAAGATCGATCCGCCGGTGATCGAGCCCGGCGGTACCGCCGAGGTGGTCGTCCGCCTGCGCCGCGATCCCGAAAGCAGCGCCTCCCGGCTGGCCGTGGTGCACGAGGGCGGGCGCGTCGAGGAGACCCTCGCGGCGGAGAAGGCCGCCCCGCGCGTCGCGTCGCTCTACTTCAACGAGAAGCTCGACACCATCGAGGCCTGCTTCCGCCGCACCGGCGGCGATCCTGCCATCAGCAAGGTGCTGCTCGACGGTGAGGACGTCACCGCCAAGGCCAAGCTCGGTTCCGACCCCGCCTGCAACGTGTCCCCGGCCGTGATCCGCCTTTCCGCGCCGCTCAAGGCGGGCTCGTTCCACGTCGTCCAGGGCGTGTATGGGGACGGTGCCACCGCGATGGCCGGCAGCTTCGCCTGGAGCAACGACTTTGTCTGCGGCATGTTCGGCGGCAAGCCCGGCAAGGACGGCGATCTCAGCGTGGGCCGGGCCTACGTGCTGGACCTGCTGCAGCATGGCGTGAACATCCAGATGCCCCAGATCGGCTCCGGGGCGGTACAGGGGTTCTACAAGAGCGACCTCGGCAAGCGCATGTGTGAGGCCGCCAACTTCCGCCACGTCATCCCCGACCCCGGCAAGATGGGCGTCACCAAGCCCTACGCCTACTACATCCATGACGAGCCCGATGCCGGCGACTACCACATCACCGGCCTGCCCCCCGGCCACCAGGTCGGCAGCCTGGCCATGTTCTGTCTCCAGCGGCGCACCGAGCTGCGCGAGGCGGACCCGGTCACGCCGCAGATGCTCAACATCAACATGACCTACAAGCCGGACAACTGGTACATCTACGGGCAGGTGCCGGACATCTACGCGTCGGACCCGTACTACCAGAACCGGTTACGCACGGCGATCTGGAACAAGCCCGAACGCATCCCCATCTACGAGAAGGCCACCTATATCTACGGCGTCGCCACGGTCGCGAAGACCGCCAGCGAACCCAAGCCGATGAACATCATCCTTTACAGCAACAAGTTCGTGGACAAGCCGAACAAGCGCGAGTTCCGCCCGGCCACGCCGCTCGAAAAGCGCATCGAGGCGTACTACACGCTCGCCGCCGGGACCAACGGCCTGTCCTACTGGTGGTACACGCCCGCCGCGCCCGCGCACGGGGTGGGCGGCGCCGCGAACGACCCGCGCCTGGCCGCGCTGTGGTCCGAGATCGGGCTGATCAACATGGAGGCCCGCACCGCCGGGCCGGTGCTGGTGCGCGACTGCCGGGCGGAGCTGCCCGCGGAAACCTCCTCGAAGGATCTGTCCGTGCACACCCTGCTGGCCGGCCTGGACAGCATGGCCATCATCGTCATCAATGAGCACTACACCAACCACGAAACCGGCACCGACTCCGAGCCGGTGAAGGACGGTCGCATCAGCGTTCACGTACCCGGGTGGCTCAAGGATGGCACGCTGCTGGAAGTCAGTCATGGCGGCGTGCGGCCGGTGCCGGCCAAAGTCGAGCAGGGCAGGATCAGCGTGGACCTGGGCACCGTCCCGTCCACCCGGCTGTTGATCTGGACCACCGACAAGTCCCTGCAAGGCGACCTGTCAAAACGGTATCAGCAGTTGTTCGCCGCCAACGTCCAGAGGCTAATCGGCGCCCGGTAGGGTCGCTGAGCCGGTGTAACCTCTTCGCATGTTCCGCAAATCCTTGTGATCGGAGACATCCATGAACCCTCTCTCACGACGACAGTTCATCCAGCTCTGCGGCGCCGGCGCGACCGCCTCGCTGCTGCCCGGCTTCGGCTGCTCCTCCGGGCCGTCGTATCTCGGCTCCTACGCGAAGGAGTACCCCCGCGATCCGCGCAAGGCGTCCTCCGACTGGTTCCGCCAGGCGAACTTCGGCCTGTTCATGCACTACGGGCTGTACAGCCTGCTGGAACGCGGCGAATGGGTCATGCTGGTGGAGAAGATCCCCGTCGCCGAATACGTCAAGCTCAAGGACCGGTTCACGGCCGAGAAGTTCGACGCCGATTTCATCACCGACCTCGCCCTGGAGGCGGAGATGAAGTACGTCAACCTGACGGCCCGGCATCACGACAGCTTCTGTCTCTTCCGCACCAAACAGACCGACTACAACAGCGTAGACAGCCCGGCGAAGCGCGACCTGGTCGGCGAACTCGCCGACGCCTGCCGCCGCAAGGGGCTGGGGCTGTTCCTTTACTACTCCTATGGTCTCGACTGGAAGCATCCGTACTACTACCCGCGGAGCGAGAAGGCCAAGTCCGCCCGGCCCGACTACCCCACGCCCGATCCGAGCTACCTCTTCAAGAAGGACGAGGACTTCAAGCACTACCTCGACTTCGTCCATGCCCAGATGGTGGAGATCCTGACCCAGTACGGGCCGATCGCCGGCCTGTGGCTCGACCCGCTGCTGGGCTACCTGGCGAGACCGGAGCTGTTCCCCATCGAGGAGACCTACGCGCTGATCCGCTCGAAGCAGCCGGGCTGCCTGATCTCCTTCAAGCAGGGGGCCAACGGCGACGAGGACTTCGTCGCTCCCGAGCGCAAGGCCGCCCCGCTGGCCCGCGACGGCGAGCGCAGCCGGATCATCTGGGAGAAGAACCGCGGCAAGCCCATCGAGATCTGCAACACGCTCCAGCCGCACGCGTGGGGCCACGACGCCCGCGACAACGGCAAACACAAGAACGCCGACGAAGTCATGCAGATGCTCGCCGACGCCCGCGAGCAGAACGCCAACGTCCTGCTCAACACCGGCCCGCTGGGGGACGGCTCGATCTACCCGGACGACGTGGCGACCCTGCGCGAGGTCGGCAGGCGCATCCGGGCCCAGAAGGCGTGATCAACGGAATTCGGACCAGCAAGGGATCCTTCGACATGATGCGACTCGTTGCCATGATGATGATGCTCCTGCCCCTGGCGGCCTGCGCCGACCCGC
>CAYVVX010000061.1:0-3121 GCA_964455315.1 uncultured Planctomycetales bacterium
CGCCGAGGTTCTCTACGCCGCGACCAAGGCCTACAACTCCTTCGACCGCTCGGTGATCACCATCCGCCAGTTGCCCGGGGAATCGAGCTCGGACAGCACCTTCTCTTTCGCCGCCGACGACCTGGTCGATGCCGGGCACATCTTCATCCCGGGCTACGAAGTCATCGTTCGCAGGAAGGGCGACACCACGACGTATGAGCAGGCCCGGGCCGCCTGGCAGGCAAGCAAGACCAGGGATCTCTACACCCGCGTGTTCGACGCCCCCGAGCAGACCCTGACCCAGGCCTGGAACGACACCCCCGCCAAGGGGCAGCATCTCATCCCCCTGAGCTTCGAGGGAGGCCGCCAGCCATTTGGGCTGGAGGAAACCGGTAATCTGTTCTGCACCAAGAACGAGTGGATGAAACGTTCGCCGGGCAAGGACTTCCACAAGGCCCGCTGGCCGGGCGGGGCCATCCGCTATCAGTTCGGGCTGCCCACCGTGCGCCCGCAACGCGAGCGAATCGACGGTTGTCTGCCGATGATGCGTCAGACCTGGGAAGCGGGCGGCGTCCGGTACGTGCAGACCTGCTACGTCGTGCCGCTCAACGGTGTCCCTGAGCCCGGCGGGAGGATCTGGGGTGATGATACCCTGGTCCTCATGATGCGCATGGACATCGAGCGCATCGGCGATGCCCACGCCAACGCCGCATTGCATTTCACCGTCCAGCACGACGAGGGCAACGACCCGCTGGTGATGTTCCCGGATGGCTGGATCAGCATTCCGAACGATCAGATCCCCGAAGCCTTCCGCGTGAAGGAGGCGCCGCTGCGCCGTATGCACGTCGTATCGCTGTCGCCCGGTGTGGACGATGGCTTCAAGACCAGGGGCAGGGAGGTTGTCTGGCAGGCCGCCCTCACCGTGGCGCAGCCGACGCGGCGTCTCGAAATCCGCGTCCCCTGGCTGCCGCCGACCGGCAAGCGCGAAGCGATCGCGGTCAGCGAGCTCGACTTCGACACCCACTACAAAGCGGTCGCCCGCTACTGGCAGGAACGCATCGAGGCGTCCGCCGCGATCACCACGCCCGAACCGATGATCAACGAATTCTACAACGCCCACGCCACCCACCTGCTCATCAACACCGAGCGCGAGGCCGGCATCAGCGACCGCTACATGGCCCGCGTGGGCAGCTTCTACTACGGCGTGTACAACAACGAGTCGGCCATGATGATCAGCGACCTCGACCGCCGCGGCTACCACGAGCGCGCCGCACAGGCCCTGGAAAGCTGGCTGTACTACCAGGGCACGCGAAGTCTGCCCGGCGACTTTTCGACCAAGGAGGGGCAGTTCTACGGCTGCGGCGGCTACGAGGCCAGCGGCTACAACCAGCATCACGGCTGGGCCCTCTGGAACCTCGGCGAGCACTACTGGTACACCCGCGACAAGGCCTGGCTCGCGCACGCCGCGCCCCACATCGTCAAGGGTTGCGACTGGGTCCGCGACGAGCGGGCCCGCATGACCGAAGAGGCCGGGCGAACACCGATCCGCGCAATCGAGAAGGGGTTGCTCCCGCAGGGCGAGCTCGAGGACATCGGCGACTGGCGCTCCTGGCTGGTCACCAACGTGTATACCTGGTGGGGCATGGACAACGCCGTGCGGGCGCTCGCGGAGATCGGCCATCCCGACGCCGCTCGCCTCCGCGGGGAGACCGACGCGTACCGCGCCGATATCCTCGCCGCCGCCGACGCGGCCATGCGCCGCTCACCGGTGGTCAGGCTTCGTGACGGAAGCTGGATCCCGCACATCCCCTCCGACGCCCACCGCCGCGGCCGATCCTTCGGCTGGATCACCGAGACCCTGGAGGGGGCCATTCACTTCGTCCGCAGCGGCATCATCGATCCCGATTCGCCGCTGGCGACCTGGATCATCCAGGATTTCGAGGACAACCTCTACCTGTCAAAGCAGTACGGCTACGACATTCCCCCCGAGGACCTCGAGCGCTACTGGTTCAGCCTCGGCGGCATCTCCATGCAGGCCAACCTGCTGCACAATCCCATCCCCTACCTCCAGCGCGACCAGGTCAAGCACTTCCTGCGGGCGTACTTCAACGCCTTCGCGGTCAGCTACTTCCCGGACACCCGGATGATGACCGAGCATGCCCTGCCCAACATCGGCGACTGGCGCGGGGATCACTACAAGACCTCCGACGAAGCCAACTCCACCTATTACCTGCGCATGATGTTCATCCAGGAGCGCGGCGAAGATCTCTGGCTCGGCGCCGCCATCCCGCGCTACTGGCTCCGCGGCGACGATGTCGCCATCCGCGGCGCGGCCACTTACTTCGGCCCCATGTCCATGCAACTGGACGGCCGGCGAGCCGTCGACACGGGCGGCGACGACGGTCCGCGGCGGATCGTCATGGAGGTGGACCTGCCGCGGCGCAACCCGCCCAGGCGGATCTTCGCCCGCTTCCGCCATCCGACCGGAGCACGGATGACCGGCTGCACGGTCGACGACCAGCCGTACGACCGCTTCGATCCGGAGCGCGAATGGGTCGAACTCGACGGTTCCATCTGCGAGCGCAGGAAGATCATCATCGTCGCCCTGTATGATTGACCGAACTTCCTGAGAGAACCCGTGGTTGGTTTCCGGCCATGCGCCGGGGAGGCACTTCGTGCAGTTTCTCAACACCATCGACTACGCCATCATCGGCACCTACTGCCTGATCCTCATGGGCATCGGCATCGTCCTCCAGCGCAAGGCCTCCGCCAGCGTGGAGGACTACTTTCTCGGCGGGCGCAAGATGCCCTGGTGGCTTCTGGGCGTATCCGGGACGGCGTCCTTCCTGGACATGACCGGGACCATGCTGATCGTGTCGTTCCTGTACATGCTGGGCCCGCGCGGCCTGTTCGTGGAGTTCCGCGGCGGCGCCGTGCTGGTACTGGCATTCATGATGCTGTGGACCGGCAAGTGGCACCGCCGCTCGGGCTGCATCACCCAGGCGCACTGGAACATCTTCCGCTTCGGTTCCGGGATCGACGGCCAGCTCGCCCGCGTCGTGCAGGTGGTCGCGACCATGGTCATGACCATCGGTATGCTCACCTATCTCATCAAGGGCGCCGGGCTGTTCCTGACCATGTT
>CAYVVX010000061.1:3131-13532 GCA_964455315.1 uncultured Planctomycetales bacterium
CCTGCCCTTCGGTCCGCGCGACTGTGCCCTGATCATGGTCGGCGTGGCCACCCTCTACACCATTACTTCCGGCTTCTACGGGGTGGTCTGGACCGACCTGCTCCAGTCCGGGGTCATCATCATCGCCGTGGTGTTCATCTCCTGGATGGCGATCAGCAGTATCAGCAGTCACGGCGACCTCGACGCCCTGGCCTGGGAGGTGGTGCACAGCCCGCGCTGGACCAGCAGCACGCCGCACTGGAACGCGGCCATGCCCAAGGGTTACGAGCAGTACAGCGCGCTGTTCCTCTTCGCCACTTTCTACCTCTTCCGTAACATGATCGGCGGCGTCGGCTCGGGCGGGGATCCCAAGTACTTCGGGGCCCGCAACGAACGCGAGTGCGGGCTGCTCACCTTCCTGTGGACCACGCTGATGACCCTGCGCTGGCCGATGATGATGGGCTTCGCCGTCCTCGGCCTTTTCCTGGTCAAGGACTTCTTCCCCGATCAGTCCGTGCTGCCGAAGTCCGAGCAGGCCATCAAGCGCTATCTCGTCCACCAGGCGGACCCGGATGCGCTGCTGGATTTCGACCGGGAGGATGCAGTCGAGCGGATCGTTCCCAAGGCGGACTGGGGTGACAGCAGTCAGGCGGTCCTCAGCGGGCCGGATGGCGGCTCCATTCGCGAGAAGCTCGCCGCGGCGGTGGGGCCGGAGTGGGAGTCTGTCTTCGCGGCCGCGATCGCGCAGGACGAGATGGTTCGCGGGATCGTGCCCAAGAGCGACTGGGACGACGCCATCGCCGCCATCTACAACCATCCGGAGACCCATCCCGCCCTGGTCGATGAGCTGCGCGGCATGCTGGGCGACGACTGGCAGACCCGCCTCCGCCTGCTCAGCTACGAGGGGACCATCAACCCCGAGAAGATCCTCCCCGGCGTCATTCTCTTCGACATTCCCAAGGGCATGCGCGGACTGCTGCTCATCGCCCTCATCGCCGCGGCCATGTCCACCTTCGATTCGCAGGTCAACACCGCCATCGGCTTCTTCACCGTGGACGTCTACCGCGTCTTCGTCCGGCCGCGGGCCTCCAACCGCGAGCTGATGCTGGCGTCGTACACCTGCGGCCTGGTCATCATCGCGGCCGGGTTCATGATGGCGTACTACGTCGAGAACATCAACGACATCTGGGGCTGGATCGTGATGGGCCTGGGCGGCGCGCTGTCCATCCCGTCGGTGCTGCGGCTGTACTGGTGGCGGTTCAACGCCTGGGGCGTGGTCGGCGGCACCGTGCTGGGGCTCACCGCGGCGCTGGTCCAGCGGCTGTTCAAGTCGGACATGCACGAATGGGCCCAGTTCGGGCTGATGACCGGGGTCTCGCTGGCCGGCTCACTGATCGGAACGTACCTGGCGCCCCCGACGGACCGCGGCGTGCTGGAACACTTCTATCGGGTCACCCGCCCCTTCGGCCTGTGGGGTCCGCTCAAGGCCGCGCTCTCGCCGGATGAACAGGCGGCGACCAGCAGGGAGCACTTCTACGACATCGCCGCGCTGCCCTTCGCTCTCGGCTGGCAGGTGAGCATGTTCCTGCTGCCCATGCAGGCGGTGATCGGCTCGTGGACCAGCTTCATGGTCACGCTGCCGGTGTTCCTGTTCTGCCTGCTGGCGTTGTACTTCCTCTGGTATCGCCACCTGCCGCCGGCGACCGAGATGGCCGAGCCGGTTTCGCCGGCCAGAGCGGCGGAGATGGGGTAGCGGATGGTTCGCCTCTCAACGGCACATTGTGTATGGGATCTGTGCATCCCCGCCGGCTTTGCTGCAACCTGAAACAGGTGTGTGTCTCATGTCCATGGTTCATCTGCTCGGTATCGTGCTCGTCGTGCTGATCACGCCCGCCATGGTCGTTGCCGGCGGTGAAGGTGGTGCGCAGGAGGTGAAGGTGCGCGTCCTCGACGCCCCCGACACCTCCAGTGGTAATGCCCACTACGTCGGCAACCGCCCGCCGCTGACGCCCAGCCCGCTGATCAAGCTGCCGGTCGGCGCCGTCCGCCCGCGGGGCTGGGTGCGCGGACAGCTCGTCCGCCTGGCCGAGGGCATGACCGGGCGCCTGCACGAACTCTCCCCGTGGTGCCGGTTCGACGACAATGCCTGGTCCGACACCGCCGGGCACGGCGGCCGCGGCTGGGAGGAGATGCCCTACTGGCTCAAGGGGTTCGTCGATCTCGGCCACCTTCTGGAGGACCGCCGTATCCTTGAAGAGAGCGACCGCTGGATCAAGGCCGTGCTCGCCGGCCAGCAGCCCGACGGCTGGTTCGGCCCCATGAGCAACAAGGAGACGCCCGACCTGTGGCCGAACATGATCATGCTCTACGCCCTGCGGACGCAGTACGAGGCGACCGGCAACTACGAGATCCTCGCGTTCATGCTCCGCTACTACCGCTGGCAGCAGCAGGTGCCCTTGGACAGGCTCTACCCGGGAAGCTGGCAGAAGTGGCGCGGCGGCGACAGCCTGGACATGCTTCACTGGCTGTACAACCGCACCGGCGAGAGCTGGCTGCTGGACGCCGCCGCGGTCAATCACCAGCGCACCGCCGACTGGACCGGGACCATCCCCACCTGGCACGGCGTCAACCTCTGCCAGGGATTCCGCGAGCCCGGGCAGTACTACCAGCAATCGGCCGATCCCCGCCACCTCGCCGCCGCGAAGCGCAACTACGACACGTTCATGGAGCTTTACGGACAGGTGCCGGGCGGCATGTTCGGCGCCGACGAGAACTGCCGGGCCGGCTACACCGGCCCGCGCCAGGCGGCCGAGGCCTGCTCCATGGTCGAGATGATGCACAGCCAGGAGCTCCTGCTGGCCATCACCGGCGACATCACCTTCGCCGACCGCTGCGAGGACGTGGCCTTCAACTCGCTGCCCGCGGCGATGACCCCGGACCTGAAGGCGCTGCACTACCTGACCGCGCCGAACATGATCCAGCTCGACCGGGCCGCCAAGCGGCCGCTGCTGCAGAACGCCGGCGACATGCTCAGTTACAGCCCCTACGAGCAGTACCGCTGCTGCCAGCACAATATCGCCTTCGGCTGGCCTTACTACGCCGAGCGGCTGTGGATGGCGACGCCGGGCAACGGGCTGGCGGCCGCGCTGTACGCCGCGTCGGAGGTGACCGCGACGGTCGGCGACGGCGCCAAAGTGACCATCGTCGAGAAGACCGAGTACCCGTTCGATGATCGCGTGGAGCTGACCCTGCGGGCGGCGAAACCGGTGCGGTTCCCGCTGCTGCTGCGGGTGCCCGGCTGGTGCGAGGGGGCGACGGTGGCGGTCAACGGCCGGCCGGTCGAGGTCGATGCCCGCCCGTCGGCGTGGATCGAGCTGGACCGCGCGTGGGGTGACGGCGACACGGTGGTGCTGACCCTGCCCATGACGACGCGGGCGAAGGTCTGGAAGACCAACCGCGACGGCATCTCGATCCATCGCGGCCCGCTGGCGTATTCGCTCATGATCGGCGAGCGCTGGCAGCGCTATGGCGAGGCCGACAAGTGGGATTGCTACGAGGTGTTCCCCACCACCCCCTGGAACTACGGGCTGACCCTCGACCCGGAGCGGGCCGCCGAGGCCATCGAAGTGGTCCGCCGGGAGGGCCCCCTGGCCGACCAGCCGTTCACGCCCGACCCGGCGCCGATCGCGCTGCAGGTCAAGGCCCGGCGCATCCCCGAGTGGACGCAGGAGCCCAACGGCCTGATCGGCGAGATCCGCCGCGGGCCGGTGCGGACGGCCGAGCCGGAGGAGACAGTCACGCTGATTCCCATGGGCTGCGCCCGGCTGCGGGTGTCCATGTTCCCGCGGGCGGGCACGGGGCCCGAGGCGGTGGAATGGGGCGTGGACGATGTCAGCGTGTCGGCATCGCACGTCGGCCTGGGCGATTCGCTCGACGCGATCAACGACGGCGTCGATCCGGGCACGGCTCGCGGCCAGGGCGTCCGCCGGTTCACCTGGTACGACCACGCGGGGACCAGCGAGTGGGTCGAGTACACCTTCCGCACGCCGCGGCGGATCGCCTTGAGCGAGGTCTTCTGGTTTGACGACTGGTACGAGGCCGGCTGCCGCGTGCCCGAGTCGTGGGTGCTGCTGTATGACGATGGTGGCACGCTCAAGGAGATGCCCAACCCGTCCGGTTACGGCCGGCAGCGGCACCGCCCGAACCGGGCGACCTTCGACCCGGTGGAAACGACGCGGGTGCGGCTGGTGGCGAAGCTTCAGCCGGAGGCCTCCGGCGGGATCCTGGAGTGGCGCGTGGGCGATTGATGAGGCGGCAGGCGATTGGGTTCGGATTGGGTTCGTTTTCGCAAGGCCGCGGGGCGAAAACCGTGCTGGCAGGGCCGAAAACTCGGTTTCGATGGGTTCGTTCGCGCAGGAAAATCCTGACTGTCGGCGCTCATCGTTCGGCCGTCAGCCCTGGCAGGGCCGGCGGACGGGCGCGGAGTGGGAAGCAGGGGGCAGGCGAACAGGTGATCAAGGCGGGGCATGGGCGGTTTCCTCCTTGCGGGGGGAACACGGGCGGTGTGCCGGACAAGTGATGCGTTCCGAGTGACGCCTGATGAGGGCGGGGCGACGTCGAGGGGGCTCGGTGGGGCGTTCCGCCGCGACCGGTGGCGTTGTCTGAACTGAACCTCGAACCGTGTCTCTGACGCGTCTTGCGGCGGGAATTCGAATCGGGCTATGCTCCCGGTGGTCTTTCGGGGCAGATCAATCGATCCAGGGCGGTGAGGGTGTCCGCCGCTCGACAGGGCCGGCGTCCCGAAGCACGGTCCCTTTGCCTTCCCCGCCGTGCCCATCGGGGCCGACGGCCGGCAGGCGCACGCGGCGGTCCGGCTCGGCTTGGGCATCACCATGCGTCCCCGCGGACGACCCCGAAAACAGCGGGATCGGAATGCAAAATCATCCTGACACTTTTTGTTTGGCCACGCTTCGTCAAATGCTGCAGGGCCAGTGATGACTATGATGAATAGATTCAAAATGCGGATTGAGGATGTATTTCATTTCAACAACGGGCAAACAGTTTTCGTGGGATCGGTTGAGGCAGAGCCTGAACGTATTACCTCACAAAAGTGTGAACTTCTAATGGATGGTGCTGTACGCCAGATTATTCATATTGAGGGGGAGATGATACCCTCCAGCAGGAGCCTGGAGGGGCGTTCAATCTCCACCAGAGATAAGGTGGATCTCGAAAGGATAGAGATCAATCAGCATGTATTCGTTTTACAGACTGCAGCCCAGTGACCGACTGCAGGAGTGTGGAACGGGGACGCAGCTGGATTGGGGTAGGGGAGTGTGGAACGGGGACGCAGCTGGATTGGGGTAGGAAAAGGGTGGTAAAAGGGGCATCACTGATTGATGCCCCCCTGTTCCCTTTCTCGTGATCGACTCACCGGTCATGCCTCGCGCCGCCCGCGCCGGCGCTGGGCTGTGCAGCCGGCTGAGCACCCGTGCTACGAGGACTGCAGCGTGGACACGGTGGCCGGGCGGTACGCGGGGTTCGAGATGGGCAACTTGTCGGACCCGGACGCTGATTTCACGGTGACCTACGGGTATGATGAGGATCGGCGGGTGCTGGATCAGGTCAAGGGCACGGGCTTGCCCGCTCCGTATGGGGTCATGTATGAACGGCCCAATGATGGGGTGTCCAACCCCGTCAGACCTGGTAGCGACATGGTGGGTTTCCATCGATAGGTCGATTTCACCCAAAACACCCTGGTCTCGATCGCCCGCGAGTTTGAGGAGCAGCGTGACGCGGTGCTGTCGATCACCCATGTCGGTGGGGAATACTTCACCATGATCTCCCAGTACACCTACGGGCACGACAATCTGGGGCGGCGGACCTCGGTGGTGTACGAGGGGCCGGCTTTTGACCAGGACCACCTGTTCAACTGGGGCTACAATCCCCGGAGCGAACTGGTGCTGGCCGAGCAGCACGAGGGCAAGTCGTGGTCAACAAAGAACAACAGAAAAAGAGCACTTTTTTCGGACGGAGAGAGGTACAGAGGGTTAATCAGGATGAAAACAGAACAAGACGGGTCATCACTGAATACCGTGGAGTTGTGGAGCGGTCGGCTCGATGGATGATCCGGCAGATCGCGTGGAACGGAGGAGATCTGCGACGATCAGCCCGCAAAGGCTGTGCCGAATTCCCGCCGGGAAGTTCCATGCGGCCAGGAGGGCATCCGCTCGGATATTGTCATGGTGCTTGGTGGTTAGAACTGCTGGTGTCCAGCTTCCACGGCTCACGCATCGGGCGCGACAGCATGCGATTCACTTCGTCATCGGGACTTCGCTCTGCGACAGGATCCCAGCGGAAACCTCGCTTCAGGATCTGCGCGATGTTGCCCAGGAGGCACAGGCTGGCGGTACTGTGGCCGACCTCCACCGGCTCGATCGGATCCTTCCGGCTCACCACCGCGTCGAGGAAATTGCGGACATGATCCGCGTCGATCTGTTCCCGGGTGTTCTCTTCGCGGCCCGAACAGCTTCGCGGCAGGTGGATCTCGTTCGGCCCGATCACCGAGTCCCTCAGATTCTCCGGAAATGTCCTGAAGGTGCCGCCGAGGGGGATCTCCAGCCAGCCTTCGGTGCCTTCGAACCGGGTCCCTGAAGATGCGCGCGTTTCGCAGAGAAGCTCGGTGCCTCCGGCATAGCGGGCGCGGAATGCGGTCCTGGTGGCCGCAGTGAACAGGCTTCCCGCGGGTGGAAACTCCGAACCGTTGTCGTCGAACTCAACCGGGGTGGTGCCATCCATGCCCAGGGCCCATTGGGCGATGTCGTTGGTGTGGGCCCCGAAATTGACCGATTGCCCGTTGGAATAATCGAGGATGTAGCGCCAGCGGTGGAAGCATCGCTCGACGTGATACGGCGCCTCGGGCGCCGGCCCCAGCCAGAAGTCATAGTCAAAGCCCGCGGGCACCGGCATCGGCTTCCAGCCCGGGCCGGGCCCCGTAAAGCTGTTGGGGTCGACCCAGGTGCGGACGCGGCGGATCTCGCCCAGGCGCCCGTTGCGCACCAGCTCACATGCCCGCCGCGCTTCCGGACTGGAGCGGAACTGGGCCCCGGTCTGGAACACACGATCGTATTTCCGCACCGCCTTGACCATCTGCCGGCCCTGATCAATGGTCAACGCCAGGGGCTTTTCGCAATAGACGTCCTTGCCGGCCCGCAGGGCGGCGATGGCGATCAGTGCATGCCAGTGATCGGGCACGACAATCGCGACGGCGTCGATATCGGGCCGGGCCAGCAGTTCGCGGAAGTCGTCGTAGGCGTCGCACCCCCGGAACGTTCCGGCCCGGGTCTGGCCGGCGTAGTGCTTGTTGACCCATTCGCGCGCGATTTCCCGTCCCAATACCTGCTCGGGAAAGTAGTATCCGACCCCGCGCCGGTTCACGTCGCAGACGGCGAGCATCTGGACGTCGTCGTGGACAAGAAACGACGGGACGATGCGCTGACTCTGATGCCCGCAGCCGATCAGCCCAACGTTGATCCGCCCGCTCGGTCCGCGTGTGCCCAGTACCCGCGACGAAACCACGGAGGGGGCGCAGAGAGCGCCGGCGGACATTGCCGCCGACTTTAACAGGCAACGGCGCGTGATCGAACATCGCTGTCGCGTCCTGTGGCTGCCGTGCATGTGATCTCCCTCTCTGCAGGCTGGCTTGTGGCCGATATGTGCCGTGAGGCTGGCCTCGTCTCGCGATCATATTCGGGCGAACCGCCTGTTTCAAACGAAATGACCGCTGCCGCCGTGAGGCGTGCCTGCGGCATCCACGATTCCTGTGGAAATGAATTCCCGCACTCCTGTTTACCGGCGGGATGCCGATGCCACCTTGGTGATGGTGCCACTCGCGTGGCAGCGCGAATGCCCCCATGGAGCAGGCGGCTGCAGCAGGATCGCAACACATCTTCAATATGAAATCAGCACGTAGCCGTGCTCGCCGGCAGTGCCGGCGCCGACGAGGATGCCCTTGCCGCCTTCGCCGCCGGCACCGCCGCCGGAGCCGGGGTGGAAGATGGATCCGAATCGGAAGGGGGCGCCGCCGGAGCCGGCGATGCGGATCTGGTCTCCGGTGACACCGTTGCCGCCGTTGCGCTGGATGGGGGCCGCGGGGTCGGCGACACCGCCTTCGCCGCCGGCACCGGGCAGCCCAAGGGAATTGCCGTGCCCGCCGCCCGCGCCGCCGCCGGATGCGAACAGGATGGTGGCGTTGGGGGCGACAAAGCGGGTGTCGCCGCCGGGCACGCCCGATTCCGGTCCGCCGGGTGCGAAGGGGTTCCCGCCGGCGCCGGCGGCGCCGACGATGACGGTGTAGGTCAGGCCGGGTGTGACGGTGATGATGCCGCGGGAATAGGCGCCGGCTCCGCCGCCTCCACCGCCGCTGCCGGGGAAGTCCGACGGGGCGGTGCCGCCGATGCCGCCCGCGCCGCCGCCCCCGCCGGCACCCCAGGCTTCGATCATGACGCGGGTGACGCCGGCGGGCGCCAGCCAGTTGTGGCTGCCGGGCGAGGTGAACTCGGCCAGCGCGTTGGGCACGCCGCCGGATGCCGCACCGATGGCGGCCGTGGTCTGGAGCGTGCCGTCGGGGAAGCGCAGTCCGTCCACGCCGGGCGTGCCGCCGAGATGCAGGCGGGCCAGGGGGTTGGTGGTGCCGACGCCGAGGAAGCCAGAGGGGTTGACGGTGAGGCCGCGGGTGTGGAGTGCGTAGGGGGCGGGGGTGAGGGGTTGCCGCGGGCTGAGGGTCGCGAAGGCGCCTCCGCCACCGCCGGACGGGCTGCGGACGGCGACCTGCAGCCAGCGGGCGTCACCGCTGAAGGCGCTGGGGCCGAATTCGCCTGCGGCATTGAGCGTGACCGTGAAGACGCCGTCGGCGACCGTCACGCCGGAGACGAGCTGGGCGGAGCCGACCTGCGCGCCGCCGGCCGGCGGGCTGCCCGCACCCTGCGCGTCGAACAGCGTGAACATCAGGTCCGCGGTGCCGGTGAGGGCAAGGCCGTTCTTCTTCAGGTGGCCCTGATAGGTGAAGGCGGTGCCGAGCGGCGGTGCGAACGCCGGGGCGGCGGCGGATAGGAGACCGATCACGCACCACGTCATGGATCTGCGACCTGCCAGCATGCCCGTGCTCCTTGCTGAAGGACCATCGACACCGCGCGGATCGGCCGCGCATGCCGCGCGGTCGACGACGGATGAAACCTGTTGCTGCGATGATGCCAGAGGGCGATGGGTGGAAGTCTGGGATGCGTCCACACCCGTGCGGCCGGCGCGGACGACTGCGGGACCGGCGTCGCGGAGGGTTGCTTCCTGGCTCCAGCCCGGCCCGACCTGTACCGGCCGTTGCACCGAACTGGATTTATGCTATCCGGGGAGGGATGGGGGATTCAAGATGAATCTGGGGGCGGTTCAGCCCTCGCCGCGCATGGGGTCGGCTTCGAGGCCGTAGCGTTTCATTTTCTTGTAGAGAGTGGTGCGGTTGATTTCCAGGAGCTGGGCGGTGACCTGGCGGTTCCAGTTGTTGGCGCGGAGGGCCTGCTGGATGATGCGCTTCTCGGGTTCCTCGAGGGCGACCTTGAGGGACTGCGGGCGCCAGGCGCCGTCGCCGGCGGCGGACGCGGGGGCGGGTTCCAGGACGGTGGGGGGCAGATCCTCGACGTCGATGTGGCGGTTGCGGGTGAGCAGGACGGCCCGCTCGACGACGTTCTCCAGCTCGCGGACGTTGCCCGGCCAGTGGTAGCGCTGCATGGCCTGGAGGCAGGCGGGGGTGAAGCCGGCGGTTTCGCGGCGGTTCTCGGCGCGGTACTGCTTGAGGAAGTGTTCGGCCAGCAGGGGGATGTCGCCGATCCGCTCGCGCAGGCCGGGCAGTCCGATGGTGACCACGTTGATGCGGTAGAAGAGATCCTGGCGGAAGCGGCCGGCCTTGACCGCGGCGGCGAGATCCTCGTTGCTGGCCAGGACCACGCGGACGTCGACCTTGTCGGTCTTGTTGGTGCCGACGGGCTCGAACTGGCGTTCCTGGAGGACGCGGAGAAGCTTGACCTGCAGGGCCGGCGTCGCGGAGGAGATCTCGTCCAGGAAGAGGGTTCCGGTGTCGGCGGCCTTGAACTTGCCCTCCTTGTCGCCGACCGCGCCGGTGAATGCGCCCTTGACGTGGCCGAACAACTCGCTTTCCAGCAGGGATTCGGGCAGCGCCCCGCAGCTCACCTCGACGAAGGGTTTCTCGCGGCGCTCGCTGCGGTGGTGGATGGCCCGCGCGATGCGCGACTTGCCGGTGCCGGATTCGCCCTGGATGAGCACGTTGGTGCGCGAGTCGGCGACGGCCTCGATGAGGTCGAAGATGCGAAGCATCTTGTAGTCGTGGCCGATGATGCTGTCGAGGTTGAAACGCAG
>CAYVVX010000062.1:0-5070 GCA_964455315.1 uncultured Planctomycetales bacterium
AAGCTTTCCCGGGATCACCGCGGGCCGCGAACCGGGGTTTGCCGCCGGGGAACAGGGCTTGCAGGAATACATGAACGGCAGGGGAAACCCCGTCGACTGGTCGGTGACGCGGCCCGTGCCCGCTCCGCTCTCGCCTCAGCGCCCCGCGAACGCGTCCCGCCAGCCGCTGCCCAGCCGGTCAGCCATCGGGTCCGCCGCCGCCCTGGCATAGGCCTGTTCATGCACGCGGTCGACCGACTGGTTGACCAGCAGCGCGATCAGCAGCACGCCCGACAACAGCAGCAGCGCAGGCGCCAGGACGCGAAGGCAGGCCCGCGAAATCACCCCCACCGGCCGCCGCGCGTACAGACGCATAGCCGACCCCACTACCAGCCAGCTCAGGCTGGTCGCGACCAGCACCGGCGTGAACCATCGACCCAGCGAACGCAGGTGCTGAATTCCCGCCGGCGGCGACCAGGCCGACTTCTCGACGGGCAGCAGCAACGCCAGCAGTGCCAGCAGCCCCAGGCCCGTCGCGACCAGCATCGCCGCCTTCCGTCCGGTATCCGCAATCCCGGTCGGCTCCGCCGGTGCGGTGAACAGCCGGGCGGCCAGCCCCGCCATCGCCGGCAGGCTGATCAACGGCAGGAGCAGCGGCAGCACCGACGGGTAGGACATCAGCCACGCCAGCGGGGGATCGGTCGCCATGAGCAGCCCGATCGCCGCCAGCACCGGCCCGCAGACCACCAGTCCCGCCAACGCGCCGTCACGCCACGCCGGACCACGCCATGTGCGCAGCTCCGCGACCGGCGGCCTGGTCGCCAGCGCCACCGCGCCCGCGACCGCCGCTACCAGCCACAGCACCAGGACGCCCAGCCCGCTCAAGGCAACCACGAACATCGACGTGACCACGCGATCGTGCGACCGCCTGGCCATGACCGCGTCGCCCAGCATCGGGCCGGCGTGGGGCAGCAGGTTGATCGCGTGCCCGTCCGCGGCCTCGTGCCAGCGCTTGCGCAGATCTTCCAGCGGCGCGGCCCGGCCCGGCTCGCCCAGGGCCCGCCACGCCGCGGCCGACTCCTCCGCTGCCGGCAGGACCACGTCCGGGCGCGGCGATTCCAGCGCCGCCTCGCGAAAGATGCGGACCAGGTGTTGCCGGGCCAGGCGGGCGTAGGCCGGCTGGCCCTCCCGTTCCCAGCGATCGGCCTGTTTCAGCAGCCGGCCGGACAATTCATGGAAGAACGGCACATGCAGCAGCCTGGCCATCGCGGCGATCAGTTGCGTCTCGACCTCCGCCCGCCGGGGCGCGATTCCGCCGGCGACGAATGACTGCACGACGGCGTCGTGCTGCTGCTGCCGGTACAGCTTGAGCGGCAGCGTCTCGGCCGCCGCCTCCAGCAGTTGCACCAGCTTCACCGTGTCGTCGTGGTCGGCCGGCGCGGACGCCGGGCGGGTGGCCGCGGCCGCCTCCATGCGGCGAAGCATGGTCAGCAGGTCGATGTTGACGTACAGCCCGTTGCCCGGATCGCGGTTGGGGTTGAAGTCGGGGGCGCGGCGGCGAAGCATCACGTATTCCATGGCCGCGTGAACGGTCCCGATCCGCGGGTCGGAGCGGACGATGTTGATCGCATCCTGCCTGATGTGCGGAGGCACGGGTGCATCGCTTCCGGGAATGATCAGTCCGAGCTGGCCCCGCAAGGTTCCGACCAGAGCCATGCTGGTCAGCAGCAGGAGCGCCGCGGCGCCGTAGCCGATCCCCAGCCGGCGGGCGGCGGAAGCGCGCGGGGGGGCGACGGAGGGAGCCTGGGGGGCGTGCTGCGACTTCTTACGGGTGATGGGCTTGCTCCGCGTCCGCCGGCGCTGCAGCGCGGGCGGGTTGAATCCTCGCGGTCGATCCTCAGACCACCAGGCCGCCGCCGGACGGCGGGCCGATCTCCGCGATCATCTCGATCTCGACCGCGGCGTCCAGCGGCAGTTCGTTGCAGCCCACCGCGAAGCGGGCGTGCCGGCCGGCGTCGCCGAACACGCCGACCAGCAGATCGCTGGCACCGTTGGCGACCCTGGCCTGCTGCGTGAAGCCGTCGGCGCTGTTCACGAACACGCCCAGCCGGACGATCCGGCGGATGTTGCTCAAACCCCTGGCCGCAACGGCCGCCTGGGCCAGGCAGTTCAGCACCGCGATCCTGGCCGCCTCGGATGCCTGCTCGATGGTGATGCCTCCGCCGACCTTGCCGGCGGCGACGAGCTTGCCTTCCTTCGTGGGGATCTGGCCGCTGACAAACACCAGGTCGCCCGTGCGCACCCAGGGCACGTATGAGCCCACCGGCATCGGGGCCTCCGGCAAGGCCAGGCCCGCCTTCAGCAGGTTCTGTTCCGGGGTCATGTTCGGCCCTCCTCGGTCTCATCCGCCGCCGTCGCCGGCTCGCCCTCATCGTCAGACGAAGGTTCGGACAGGCGTCCCAGGTCGACCTCGCCGACCTCCACCGCCTCGATCCGGCGATGGAACTCGTCATCCTCCTCGTCCGGGTCGTCCTCCTCGAACACCGGCTCGGCCGCGCCGGAGGTCTCCTCCTCGAACGGCGCTTCCTCCTCCGGTTCGGGCTGGTCAACGCGCTCCTGGTCCTTGAAGGCGGCATGATCCGCCGTGTCCATCACCGTGGTGATCGGTGTCGCGTCGATCAGGTGCACGCCGATCGCGCCCAGCGGCTCCGGCTGATCCACCCGCACGCGATCCTGGCGGATCAGCTCCAGCAACGCCAGGAACAGGCCGATCATCTCCCCCACCGTCCGACCCTCGAAGATCCGCTCGAATCGCAGCGACGGGCCCTCCCGCTCCAGCCGGTCCAGGATGTCGGCCGCATGCAGCGTGATCGGCGTGTCGTCGTAGTGAACCTCGTGCATGGCCCGCGGCCTGCCGACGGCCGCCAGCAGCTTGTTGAACGCGGCCATGAGATCCCACACCTGGGCGTCCTCGATGTCCACGTGGCCTTCGCTCTCGGGCAGGTCGATGGGCGGGCGGGAGAAGCGGCGGGACTGCTGATCGGCCCGCGTGGCCAGCTCGCCGGCCGCGTCGCGGAACTCCTTGTACGCCAGGAGCTGCCGCACCAGGTCGGCTCGCGGGTCGAACTCCTCCTCGTCCTGGACCTCCGGCGGCGGCTTGGGCAGCAGCATCCGCGACTTGATCTCCATCAGCGTCGCGGCGAGGACCAGGAAATCGCCGGCCACGTCAGGGTCGAGCACCTCCAGCAGCCGGACGTACTCCAGGTACTGCTCGAGGACGCCGCTGATGGGGATGTCGTAGACGTCCACCTCGTCGCGGCGGATGAGGTACAGCAGCAGATCGAGCGGGCCGCTGTAGGAGTCGAGTTGGACCTTGTAGTCCTGCATCGGCGGCATTGTACCGTTCGGCGGTCGAAGCGGAAACGGAAGGGACCGGCCGCGGGGCGGCGCTACGCAGGAGGGGCTCCGGTCGGCCGGTGTCCGCCCCCTGACGGAAATCCATCCCACCTTGACTTCATATCAGCCGCAGCCTAACGTCCAAGGACGGCTGACGTCCCCGGCACCCGGGCTTCTGGCGAAAGCGCCCACACGCAAGACGCGATTCCCGTATCCAGATAGACGATGCCCGGGAGGGACTTCCTGTCCGCATCTGATCACCGGAACAGCGCGAAGCGGGCCGCGTCTTCACCGGGACGCAAGCCCTGCTCAAACCAAGGGAGCGGACCCATGCCTCGACCGATGAAGTACTGGCTGGTCATGCTGCTGAACCTTCTGGTACTGGCAAGTGCTGGCTGCCATGAGGAGGAGAAGAAGAAGGAAACCCGAACGTTCCGCTATGAGGGCCCCGGCGGGCCCATCCAGGTGGAAATCGAATCCAATGATTGAGTGCCCGTGAGCCGCGGCCAGCCAACCGGGCCGGCCGACAACGTGCCTCGTCATGCGCGAATCATAAAGGAGACCGGCGATGGCAGATACGAAATCAACCGCTGAGCGATCGAAACGCGAAGATCATGGGCTTACCGATGAACTGGCCGGGCTCAAGGAGGACATGCGCCGGCTGCGCGAGGATTTCATGTCCCTCGGGCAGAAACTGTTGAATGTCAGCGCCGCGGAACTGCACCATGCCCGCGACCGCATCAGCCAGGGAGCCAGCGACGGCGTGGACGCCCTGCGCGAGCGGGTCGATTCGGCCCGCGAGACCGGCCGCGAGGCCGCCGACCGTCTCCAGGAGAAAATCGAAGAGCGCCCGCTGCTGACCATGCTCATCGCCTTCGTGGTCGGGCTCTTCTTCGGTAAGATGATGAACAGGAGATAACCCGGCTGAATCCGATCGCCGATTTCATCATCGCCCTGTTCGACCTGCTGGAAGCGGAAGGCCGACATGCCCGGCGCGGCGTGGTCCGGCTGGTGGCCGCGCTGGCCATGGTCCTGCTGGCGGTGCTGCTGGCCCTGTTCGGATTCGGCGTACTGGTGTGGGGCGTCCACCTGCTGCTGAGCGAAGTCATGCCGCCGTTCGCGGCCGCGATGCTGACCGGGGTGGTCATCCTGCTGTTGTCCGGAGGTCTGTTGTGGACGGTGCGACGCATGATCCGATGAGCCGGGCTGAGGCCCGGGCACGTTTCCGTGCCGCCGCGGCCAACCTGAGCGTGAAACGGGCCTTCGAGGGCGAGGCGGTTCCCGCCGCGATCGGCGCGTTCGCGACCGGAGTGGCCCTGGGCGCGCTGCCGGGCGCGCCGGCCATCCTGATTCAACAGATCCCCAGGCTGGTAAGCCTGTTTTCATCGCGTCCCTGAAACCTGGCCGGGAGCGGGCTTTCCCTCATGAACAGCACGGGCGGCACATCCGGAAGGCCCGTGGTGATCATGGCCTGCTGTGCGATCATCATCGCCGCGCTGCACATGGCCCAGGCCCTGCTGGTGCCCCTGGCGGTGTCGATCCTGTTCTGCTTTCTGCTGGCCCCGGTGGTCAAACGGCTGGAGCGGCTGGGGCTCGGCCGGGTGCCGGCGGTGGTGCTGATTACCCTGCTGGCGGCCGCGCTGGTCTGCGGCAATGCCTGGCTGATCGGCGGACAGCTCTACATCCTCGCCGACC
>CAYVVX010000062.1:5080-13226 GCA_964455315.1 uncultured Planctomycetales bacterium
GCGACGAGGAGTTCATCATGCGCGGTGCTGTTGCGCTCGCCGACCGGCTGCCCGACTACCAGGAGAACATTCGCGGAAAGATCCGCGCCCTCCGCCCGGCCGGTGACAGCGCCCTGGGCAAGGCCTCCGACACCATCAAGAAAATCCAGGAGGAACTGACATCGCAACCCGCCCCGCCGGCGCCCGCGACCGCCAGCGCCCCCGCTTCGCAGCCGGTCACCCCCGGCGCAACCCGGTCGTTCACCATCCAGGTCGACGAGGACCCCGCTGCCGGGCCGGAAAACCCGCCGCCCCATACGCAGGAGGTGCGCATCCGTCTGGTTGACGAGGGATTCGACCTGGTCGAGTGGGTCAGCGCTCAGCTCGGGTCCGCCCTGGGCGTGGTCAGCCTGGTTGGCATCATTGCAGTCTTCGTCATCTTCATGCTCATCTATCGCGAGGATCTGCGCGACCGGCTCATCCGGCTGACCGGACGGGGGCGGATTCACGTGACCACCCAGGCCATGGATGACATGGGCCGGCGAATCAGCCGCTACCTGCTGGCCCAGACCGCGATCAACGGCAGCTACGGTCTCGCGGTGGGGCTGGGCCTGTGGCTGATCGGGCTGCCCAACGCCCCCTTGTGGGGGCTGCTGGCGGTGCTGATGCGGTTCATTCCGTACCTCGGACCGTTGATCAGTTCCGCGCTACCGATCCTCCTGGCTTTCGCCGTCTTCGAAGGCTGGACCCGCCCGTTGATGGTGGTCGGGCTGTTCGTGGTTCTCGAGCTGGTCAGCAACAACGTCATGGAGCCCTGGCTCTACGGGTCGAGCACGGGGCTGTCGGCCGTGGCGGTGATTGTGGCCGCGGTGTTCTGGGCGTGGATGTGGGGACCGATGGGGCTGCTGCTGTCGACGCCGATGACCGTGTGCCTGGCGGTGATGGGACGCCTTGTGCCCCGGTTCGAGTTCCTGGACGTGCTCCTGGGGGACCGGCCGGTGTTTGATCCGCAAACCCGCCTGTACCAGCGGCTACTGGCGATGGACCAGGAGGAGGCCGTGGACCTGCTCGAAGCCCACCCGGACACGGACTCGATGCTGCCGCTCTTCGAGGCGCTGGTGCTGCCGGTGCTGACCACCGCCTCGGAGGATCACCGCAACGGCACCATCGACCGGGAGAGCCACGAGCAGATCCTGGAAACGCTGACCGCCGTTCTCCGCGAGTATCTCGAAGGCGTGCGCCCGGATGAAGGCGAGATCTTCCCCGAACTGGAAAAAGACGGCCCGACACCGAGTATGCGCGGAGACCAGCAGGCGGTGCTGTGTCTGCCGGCGCGGGGACGCGGGGACGAGCTGGCCTCGGCCATGCTGGCTCACCTGCTGCGCGAAAAGGGCGTTTCCGCAACCGCGGTGTCGTCGAACTGCCTGGCCTCCGAGGTGGTGGACAGGCTCCGCACGCATGAGGTGCAGGTGGTGTGCATCTCGGCGCTGCCGCCGTCCGCGGCGTCGCGGGCCCGCTACCTGTGCAAGCGCATCCGCCGGGAATCGCCCCACCTGGACATCGTCGTCGGCATCTGGAACGCTCATGGCAGCCTGGCCAAGGCCACCGAACGACTCACCGCGGCGGGGGCCAACGCCGTGGTGTCTTCCTACGGCGATGCACTGACCCACATCCGGCAGCATCCCCGGCCGGCGAGATCCTGACCCTTGCTGGAAACCAGAACCGCAGGCTACACCGCCGGCTGCTGCTGGGAGAGGCAATGCAGCGTGCCCAGGCCCCAGACCAGGTCGACGGCATGAATACCCACCACCTGTCGGGATGGGAATAACTCCGAAAGCTGGTTCAGGGCGACGCGATCCTGCGGGTCGTTGAAGGTCGGCACCAGCACGGCCCGGTTGGCGATGTAGAAGTTGGCGTAGCTGGCCGGGAGCCGCTGGCCCTCGAAGACCACCGGGCGCGGCATGGGCAGCTTCACGATCCGCAGTCGCCGGCCGCGGGCGTCGGTCGCGGCTTCCAGCCGGCGCAGATTCTCCACCGACGGCGCGTGGTTCTCGTCCCGCGGGTCGGGCTCGAAGGCCAGCGCCACCGTCGCGGGCGCGGTGAAGCGGGCGATGTCATCGACGTGCCCGTGGGTGTCGTCGCCGGCACAACCGCGGTCGAGCCAGATGGTTTTGCTCACCCCCAGGCAGGTCGCGAAGGCCTGCTCATAGCCGGCACGGTCGAGCCCCGGATTGCGCTCCTGGACCTCCGACAGGAGGCACTCCTCGGTGGTCAGCAGCGTACCTTCGCCATCGACATCAATCGAGCCGCCCTCCAGCACCATCGGGCCGGCGCCGTCGGGACGCATGGCCTCGATGCGCGGGCTGCCGGTGACACGCTCGATGAGCGGCGGCACCTTCGCGTCGTCCGCGTAGTTGTCGTACTTGGCCCAGCCGTTGAACCGCCAGTGAATCCACGCCAGCTTGCCATCGGGGCCGCGCACGCCGGACGGTCCGGAGTCGCGCAGCCAGACGCGGTCGGTCGGCTGGAGGTGCAGCCGGTACGCGGCGGGATCGACGCCGTTGCAGGTCAGGCAGTCGCGGGCCTGTTCTGCAATCCCCTGGTTATGGCAGAGGATCTCGACCCGCTCCGACGACGCCAGCACGCGGACGATCTCGGCATAGACCCACGGGATGGCCTCCAGCTTGCCCGGCCAGTCCGGCTCGTGATGCGGCCAGGCGATCCAGGTCGCGGCGTGGGGCTCCCATTCGGCGGGCATGCGTCGGGCGGGCGGCATGGTCAGGCCGGCTCCCGGTCGTCCAGCCACCGGGCGGTGATCGGCCCGTAGGCGTCGATGCGGCGGTCGCGCAGGAACGGCCAGTTCCGGCGCACCTCCTCCATCAGCCTCCGGTCGCAGGTCGCCACCAGCACGGCCGGTTCACCGGTGGGGGCCTCGGCGATGATCCGCCCGAAGGGATCGCTGACGAAGGAGCGGCCGAAGAACTCGATGCCGTCGGTGCCCGGCTCGGGCTCGAAGCCGACGCGGTTGGCCGCGGCGACATAGACGCCGTTGGCGATGGCATGGGCCCGCTGCGCGGTGCGCCAGGCGTCGGCCTGGGCCTCGCCGAAGGTGGCCTTTTCCTTCGGATGCCAGCCGATGGCGGTGGGGTAGAACAGCACCTCGGCGCCCAGCAGGCTGGTGATCCGCGCCCCCTCCGGATACCACTGGTCCCAGCAGATCAGCGTGCCGATGCGCGCATAGCGGGTCTGAAACGTGCGGAAGCCGCCGGTCCGCGGGTCGGTGTCGCCGGGGGTGAAGTAGTATTTCTCCAGGTACAGCGGGTCGTCGGGGATGTGCATCTTGCGGTACACGCCGAGCATCCCGCCATCAGCGTCGATCACCGCCAGCGAATTATGGTACAGGCCCGGCGCCCGCCGCTCGAACAGCGGCACCACCAGGGCGACCTTCAACTCCTTCGCCACCGGCTGCAACGCCGCGGTGGTCGGCCCGGGGATCGGCTCGGCCAGGTCGAACCGGTCGGCCGACTCGATCTTGCAGAAGTATGGGGCGTTGAACATCTCCTGCAGGCAGACGATCTGCGCCCCGCGCCCGGCGGCGTCGCGGATGCCCTCGACGGCCTCACGGACATTGCGGGCCGTATCCTCCCCGCAGGCCCGCTGCACCAGCCCGATGGTAAACGTGTTCTCCGGTGTCATCGCGGGCATTATAGCGGCAAACCGGCGGGAGACACGTCCGGATGCTCGGTGGCATCAACCGTCACCGGGAATGGGGAGAATCCGGACGGAAACACCACCAAGACACCAAGGCACAAAGAAGATCGGCATCAGGGCATTAACGGGAGACGCTCCACCAGGGTTGCTTCTTCTTTGTGTCTTGGTGCCTTGGTGGTTCACCTTGCTCTTCAAAGGGCCAAGCGAGTAATCCCGTCTCTGATGACCGGAACGTTGAAGTTGATCAACAATCCGAGACGATGCCCGGTGAGCTTGAGGTAGGTGAGAAGCTGGGCCTTGTGAACCGGCAGAATCGTCTCAACTGCTTTCAATTCGATCAAAAGCACCCCGCCGACGATCAGATCGATCCGCATGCCCGCGTCGAGTCGAACCCCATTGTACACCACCGGCAGATCGACCTGACAATCCACCCTGAGACCACGGGTCTTGAGCTCATGCGCGAGACAGACTTCGTATACCTTCTCCTGTAGACCCGGGCCCAACGCGACATGAACGCGAAAGGCCGCATCCACAACCAGCCTGGCCAGTGCATTCACATCCTCTGGAATGACATCCGGAGTCGAGATGTGAGCCACGGATTACCCTCCTCCCTTGAGACCAGGCGATGCGGCCGACGGTTCGCATCCATCTGCCTGGTGCACTTGAATCTGCGCACCTCTTCCGGCCGCCCCGGCGCGCGGGAGCAGTCTGTGGCGTTACTGCCGGAAAGCCTGCAGCTCCGCGATGCTGGTGAAGCCGGCCTCGCCGCCGGGCTTGCCGATGATGCGGATGGATACGGTCTTCACCGGCTTGAAGGTCAGCGTGAAGGTGGTGTCGCCCTTGCGGGCGTTTTCGGGGGTGTAGGGAGGATCAACGACGAGATCCTCCACCCTGGTCCAGCGGTTCTGCTCGTTGCGATACATCACCTCGAGCGTCTCGAACCAGCCGCCGTTGGGAAAGACCGGCCCGGACCGGAACACCAGCCGACCGATCTCCACCGGCTGGGCCCACAGGTAGCCGTAGAAATCCTCGTCGCGGATCGGCGTCTTGCCGTCGAAGCTGTCGTAGTGCTTCTTGTTGGCCAGCCCGTTCCGCAGCACGTTGAGGTTCCGGTCGCCGGTGCCGGTCGGCTTGGTGATCGCGGCCAGCACCTTGTCGGCGGAGGAGGCCAGGTTCTTGGCGGCGATGACGATGGGCAGCGTGATCTGACGGCGGGTGGTATCGTTGGAGGCGCTCACCGACACCTCGAAGCGCCCCGTCTGGGTGGGTGTGCCGACCACGCCCATGCCCCCTTTGGTGCGATCGAGGCGCATGCCCGGCGGCATGGCCCCGGCCAGCGTCACCGTGACCCGCCCACCGGTGCCGCCGATGATCTCGGGCAGGATCTCGGCCGGCTCGCCGATGTAGACCTGAACCGGGAACAGGCGCACTTCCAGCGGGGCGACGAACTTCGCGGCGGTCGGAATCACCAGCATCCTGCCGGCCGGCGTCTCATCGATGCGCCCGCCCTTGGCAAGCACCAGCCGCACGCCCATGTCCGCCGTGCGCCGGGCGATGTCGGTGATCGTGCCGTCGGGCAGATTGTCGCGGGTACGGTTCTTGTAGAAGTTGTTCAGCGGCTCCGTCCACCCGGGCAGGATATGCGTGTACTTCCGCGCGATCACGCTGCTGCCCCTGGTCAGCGCGATCAGCCCCGCCAGCGTGGCGCACTGGTTGTCCGCGTCGTAGCCGGCCATGCAGGCCATGTTCACCGTCTTGTCAAAGTCTCCCTCGCCGTACAGCAGCGCCAGCACGCCCAGGGTGCCGTTGACCAGGGCGCTGACCGGGCCGGTGGCGATACCCTCGGGAAGCCCCTCCTTCTCGATGTACTTGGCGTTGATCTTGTTCCGCACCGCGACCCAGTCGTCGCCGTGCTCGGCCTTCCAGCGGCGGACATCATCGATGGCCGTGCGGAAGATGGACCCCTCGGGCACCTGCTCGTAGCCGATCTGGCAGAGCTTCTCGACGTCGGTCTCGAAGAACCCGGCCGCATACATGGCGTTGTACCAGATGGTCGGATGGGTGCCGTAGTCGTCGTTGGTGACCCTGGCGGCCCAGTCGGCCTTGGCGGCGGCGTAGTCGATCATGCCCGGGGCGGTCACCGCCCAGATCTCGCAGACCAGTTGCGGATCGATCTGGTACCAGTTGGGATTGATGCCGCGCCGGCCGGTGTGCGGCGGGAAATAGCCCTTCTCCATGAGGTCGCGGGCGGAGCGGTTGGCGACCCAGATGTAGTTGTTGATGCAGCGCTTCCAGAACTCCGTGAGCTGCTCGTAGGTCGGCTCGGGGCCGTACTTCTCCATGCAGAACAGGTCGACGTACTCGATGTCGGTGTCGTCGTCGCTGAAGGCGCCGTCAGCCTCGGTGATACGCTCGATGGCCTGCGGCATCCAGCCTTCGATCGGCTCGGTGCGCGGGGTCTCGTTGTACTTGAACTCATGCGGGAGCCCATACATGTTGCCGATGCACTGGCCCATCCAGGAGGCGTAGACCTTCTCCTGGTATTCGGCCAGCGAGATGGATCGCTCCGTCGCCTGCTGGCAGCCGGTGAGAGGGAGCAGCGCGGACACGATGAGGCTCAGGCGTGGTTTGTGGTTCATAGTGGCGATCATGAAACCGGAATCCGCCGGGGGAGTCAATGGAGCGCGGGCAACGCCCGGCGGCGTCGGCAAGGCGGGTCCGACACCCTATGATGGAGGCAGGTGGGCCATGGCGGATGCGATTCTCTGTCACCGATGCGGCTGTTCATTACGCGCCGGGCGGGGCGAACTCTACGTCGTCCGCATCGAGGCGGTCGCCGATCCTTCGCCGCCGGAACTCGACGAGGAGGACTTCGCGGGCGATCCGCGGACCAGGATGGATGAACTTTCGGGCGAACTCGAACGCCTCTCGCCGCAGGAAGCCATGGACCAGGTGCATCGCCGGCTGACCTTGACGCTGTGCAACCGCTGCTACCGTGAATGGATCGAAGAGCCCTGCTGAACAACCCCCCGGCGGGAGGAAATCCGCGCCGCACCGAGGAGGCCCCATGACCGAGCAACCCTTCGCCGACGAACTCCATGCCGCGGTGGAAGCCGCCCGCCGGGCCGGCGCGATCGTGATGGAGCTTTACGAGAACGATCCGCAGGCCCGGGCCAAGGGCGCCGACTTCAACCTGGTCACCGAGGCGGACCTGCGGGCCGAGCAGGTGATCCTCGACCTGCTCAAGGCGGAGTTTCCACAGGATGCGTACCTCTCCGAGGAGGGCGGAGGCGCCGTCGACGAGCCGCCCGGGCGGATCTGGGTCAACGACCCGCTCGACGGTACCAACAACAAAGCCCACGGCTATCCCTTCTTCGCCGTGTCCATCGCCCTGTGGGAGAACGGCGCGCCCATCGTCGGCGTCGTCTTCGACCCGCTCCGCGAAGAACGCTTCACCGCCACCCGCGGTGGCGGCGCGGCCCTCGACGGCGAGCCCATCCGCGTCACCGAGTCGGCCGAGTTCCCCAGGTGCCTGCTGGCGACCGGCTTCTATTACGACCGCGGGAACATGATGAAACAGACGCTGCGGCAGATCGAGGCGTTCTTTCTCAAGCCCATCCGCGGCATCCGCCGCACCGGCTCGGCGGCGCTGGACATCTGCTACGTCGCCTGCGGCCGGCTGGACGGCTTCTGGGAACTGCGTTTGAGCCCCTGGGACTACGGCGCCGGCAGCCTGATCGTCCAGGAAGCCGGCGGTCGCGTGACCGACGTGGTCGGCAAGCCGCTGAGCCTGTTCATGAACAACGCCTGTGCCTCCAACGGGAGGATCCACGAGGCGATGCTGGCGGTGACGCGGGAGGAGTTTCCGCAGAGCGCTCGAGCTCAGACGGAATCGCCATGAAGCCGTTTGCCTTGCAGCAGGATGCTCTCCGGCGAGTTGGCTATGGAAGTGGAAGCGACCGGATACGGACGGCTGCGTCGCCGATCACCACCGCGCCTTCCATGAGCGCCTCGCTAATCTCGGGCAGGTATCTCAGCAGCACGCCGGCTTGAACAGATGGGCGCCCGTCGCGCATCCGAAAGAGGATCACGGACGGTGCCCGGTGCCTGGACGCGGCCAGCAGAGTGCCGAAATCGCTGTCCCGAGTCACGATCACTGCATGATCAGCAAGCGCGCGACTCAGGATGACATCGTCATCCGCCTTTTCCAGCGACAGATCGCGCACATGAACTGCTTCATGCCCGGCCGCTTCAAGCGCTTCACCTACCAGCCACGAGATCGGCTGATCCAGCAGAAAGCGCATCTCACAACTCGGCGGGGGTCAGAGAGATCATCCGGTCCTCGGTCAGATCGGCAGCGTAGCGCAATGCTTCATCGATATCTTCAGCAACCAGGTCAGGGTAGGCCGCCAGAATCTCCGCCATGCTCATGCGGCTGGCCACGCATCGCACGATC
>CAYVVX010000063.1:0-3028 GCA_964455315.1 uncultured Planctomycetales bacterium
CTTCGGCTGGCACAGGGCAATAGCACGCGATACAAAGCCGTTCGTACTCAGCTCGTGTTCGGAGAGAATACTGCCGCGCAGGTACCCCGGTACCAACTTGGCTTCGCTGTTGATCGACGTCATACTCAATGGATATCATATCTAGATGAGGCGTTCCCATACTTCCTTCGATCCAACGCGGAATGGCTCGCGCATCGATATGCAGACCTCTGGCGCCACCTCTGCAACCTTGTGCATGGTGCTTTCGAGGCTTCTTCCATGGAACTTCCTGACACAGTTGCCTGGCAACCGTTGCTCGGACGGTTCCCCAGCAATCTGCAAGGAAGACGTTCTCGCGGGACAACATCTGACATTCCAGCATGTCCCGGACCTCGTTCTTGGCTTTGGGGCCAACTACCATATATGCTTCCAAGCGATCCATGGTGTATTATCTTGTTGCGCGCTTGGGAAATCATAGTCAGCCGCGGCCGCAATAAATCGCAAGCAAAGGAGGAATGATAATGAGTCGGCCATACCTTCTCTACGCAACCGCGTGTATTTGTCTTTTATCAATTGTATTTTGCAACCGTAGTAGTTCGCCAAGTGCTCCCCCTGCCTCGGCTCGCCAGTCCATGACTGATGTCAATCAGGGGAAGACAATCACAGCTGGATGGGCACCATATGAGCCCTTTGCAAGCGCAAACGTCGGAGATCCCGGCGGACGACCAAAGGGTTATTACATCGATTTGTTTGAGAGAATGGCCACTGAAGCACACCTTGAGGTGAAATGGGTCGAGACAACCTGGACCACGATGATAGCGGATCTGAAAGTGGGCAAATTCCAGGTGATGGCGGCACCTGTCTTCCGTACAATCCCTCGATCTATGGAGGTTGCGTTTACGCGGCCAATCGACTACTTTGGCTTGAGCGCTGTGGTGCGCATTGATGAGCAGCGATTTGCGAACATTCTTGACGCTAATCGCTCGGATGTCACGATCGCGGTGGTTCAGGGTGAGGTCGGCGAGGAATTCGTGACGCGGCACCTGTCCAAAGCCAAAGCAATAAGACATAAAAGCGGCAACATCTCAGTTGCGCTCGTCGATGTTATGCAAAGCCGTGCCGATATTGGCGTATGCGATGCCTGGACCGTTAAGCAGTTTGTGGCCGAGCATCCAGGCAGCGTCAAGGACCTGTTTGCCGATCGGCCGTTCAACGAAGTCGGCGCTGGCTGGTTCGTTGATCCCACAGATGTCCAACTGTTGCACTTTCTCAATACGTCTATTGACTGGCTAGACTCCAGTGGAGCACTCCAGGACATCAGCAAGAACTATGACCTTCCCACGTACCGCTGATTCTTATGTGGCAAGGCCTCTCTCCCGCGAGTTCGCCCGATGAACTACGACTGGGACTTTTCTGTGCTTCTCGTGCCGAAGTATCGAGAGGCCTTGGCGTATGGCCTCTGGATATCCCTTCAACTCACCGCTGTCAGTATTCTCGTCGGTTCATGCCTCGGTATCATGCTAGGTATCCTTTCGTGTATCGGGGGTGCGTCCAGCCCCACCTACGAGCTCCGCCATGCGCGATCGGGTACTGTTTTCACGGTTTATCGTAACGCGCTGCGGCTGCTGCGGTGGCTGATCATTGTATACATAGACGTGGTCAGAGCGATCCCGCTTCTGGTCCTTATTTTGGCCATATATTACCTCCTTCCAGTGCTGATCTTCCTGCCCCCTTTCGCGAGCCTTGTTTTCGTCGTCAGCGGTACGGCCGCCATATCCGTGCCGACATTTGTTTCGGCTGCCACGGCCCTCTCAATCAACCTCTCCGCCTTCGTCGCCGATCTTGTCCGGGCAGCGACTGCCGGCGTACCCAGCGGTTCTGTTTTGGCAGCTCGCTCCTTGGGGATGCACGGCAGGCTCATTTGGCGTTGCATCATTCTTCCGGATGTTGCCAGGCAGATCCTTCCGAGCATGACACTGCTGTACATCACCATACTCAAGATGTCCACACTTGCGTCCGTGATCGCCGTTTACGAACTTTTGCACAGTGCGGAGTCTATCATTCATGAAAGCTATCGCCCACTTGAAGTCTATCTTGCCGTCGCAGCACTCTTCGTCATGGTGGTCGTGCCGTTGTCTATACTTGCGCGCTGGCTTGAAACAACTCGCTACTTCCGCCGACGAGGGTGACAAATGAGGCCATGTCTTAGATACTTCAGCAGTTGTGGTGATTGGTCTCCGTTGTTGCTTCGGTTGTCGGGCTGGCGTCTGAGCGGTGAGAATACGTGGACAGACGGCCTTAGCCGCTTCATCACGAAAGACGACCGATCGGGTCTGTCTTGCGGCTTTTCTGTCGGCGTCAGGGCATGGAAGCATCTTATGACATTGAGAAAAAAGAAGCATGAGACAACTAATGGCGGCCCGCATGCGGGATCTTTGGTCTTGACTTCGCCTAACGGCATCCGCTTTGGGTGTGAGCTTCAGGAGGAAGTACAGGATCAGATCATTTCACCCTACATCATGAACCATTGTGCGCTCGACGTACCTGAGTTGCGCGCAGAGCGAGCATGGTTTGAAGAATTGGTTCGAGCTGCAGCCGTTATGGCTCGCACGTCTGCATGGGAGCCAATTGTGGGCGCCTATCTGGCGGATTGCCATGTTGCGCGTCTGCCTGACTTCTACATAGCCATTAGAGAGCGGCCAGGCACAGCGCGGATCAATCATATTGGTTGGATGGCGCAGGAATCTGCTCGTGTCGATGAAGCGGCAGTCATAGTGGCCGAGTTGGGTTGGCCGATCCTATTTGGTCCGGCACAGATTGACGGAAGCTATCTCTTTCATTTTCGTGGCCCGGACGGCGGTGTCCACGATTTCTTTTGGGTGAGTGAAGAACTCAGCCAACATATTAGGTGAGGCACCTCAATGGCTGCTGCTTCGCACACGGTACGAAATGCTTTGCTCTCAATCATCGGAGCATCGGCTGGTTATAAGTCATTCCAAATCCTGCATGATGTGTCATTCGACATCGAAGAAGGGGAATGTCTCGCCAT
>CAYVVX010000063.1:3038-13221 GCA_964455315.1 uncultured Planctomycetales bacterium
CGCCATCATTGGACCCTCTGGCAGCGGCAAATCGACACTTCTGAAGTGTCTAACGCTGCTTCACCCTTTCCAAAGTGGACAACTCTGGTTCAACGGCGGCAGAATCGCAGATGGTCCTAAAACCTTTGTGGATACAGCTAAGCTTCGCACCCGAATTGGTCTTGTACACCAGGAACTGAACCTATGGCCGCATATGACTGTCTTGCGGAACGTCACGGAAGCACCGCTTCGCGTCTTGCACGAACGCAAGCAGGAAGTGTTCGCCCGGGCGCAGGACTGGTTTGAGCGGTTCGGGCTTGGAAGCCTAAGCAGCCGCTATCCGTGGGAGCTTAGCGGGGGTGAACGCCAGCGCGTCGCCATCGTTCGATCGCTGATGATGCGCCCTGCGCTGCTTCTTCTGGATGAGCCCACCAGCAATCTGGATATTGAGAACACATCTAAGCTCCTGGCGCAAATCGAGTCTCTGCGCCGAAGTGCGATGACACTTATCATCGTCACGCATCACCTGAAGTTTGCGGAACGAGCAACGGATCGCCTGATCGTGCTGGTTGATGGTTGCCTGGTTGAAGCAGGGGCATCAATGGAAGTGCTCCGGCAGCCAACCGACCCCCGAACGCGCCGGTTCTTGTCGGCCATTCACGACCTCGCATGAGGTGCGCCTAATCACTGTGTAATCACGTGCGCACACATTTGATCCTTTGACTTCTTGCCCCATGCTGATTATCATTACTCAAGTCCGATACCCCACGCTGTCGCTCGGGCGAGCAATGTGAACATCAGAATACCGCTCCGCAGCTCCCCGCAAGCGGGCGAGGGCAGAATAGCATGACCTCACCAATCTCATCCACCAGCCAGATGGCCATCCTCAGCGAGAATGGTCGCGCGCGCGTTCTGTCATTCGAGGATGCCCACAAATACCAATACCCTCCAAACGCCCTGGTTTTCGATGCCGTGCGCAACCAATATCAGGACCCCTCGCGTCATCCGGCCATCCTCAGTCTGCGCGAATTGCCTCTGTCGCCGCAAGCAAAGCGGATATGGGCCCAGTTCATCTCTGCCCCGAATTGTGTTTTGGGAGCGTCAATCCTATCTGAGCGGCTTGGAAAGACTATATCGTCAACTGCTGTGCGTAATGCGGTTCATCAGATTCGTCACAAGATCAACACCGTCCGAAGCGGCGTAGCCATTGAAACCTGCAGCGTGGTCGAAACAGGCCTCTTCGGGGAGGGTCCTTCCTACGTTCTCCGTCCCAATGGCCGGACCTGCATTGCCATTGTCTTCGTGAGCGTGCGCGAATAGCCGATTCCCTCGGCCTACGCGCCGATTGCAATCCCTCCACATCTCTCAAGTCCGGGACAGAGAAAGAATCTCCGAATTATCTGTCGCGCATCGGCCCCTGATCTGCACCAGCTATTCTTCTCCTGTAGGTGACGTTGAGCTGTGTGAACGCGGCTCTTCGGCATTCGACTTCCGATGTGTGGCTGCGCATGACAGCGTATCACGTCGATGCCCATGTTGATGGAGGAACCCTTATGCCCCGAAAGCCCAATTTGAAGCTGACCATGACCACTCGCCCGCCACTGCCGACGCGAGCTTGGCTACTGTTGGTGCTGAACGCGGTGCGCGCCACCAAAGGCGATCTCATCGAGTTCGAGTTCGCCGTGGTGGATGATCCCAAGCAGCTCGGACGCGTGGTGCTGCATCACGTTGGTTCGCTGCTCGCCGATCGGACCCCTCTATGGCGGCTTCTTGATGATTGCTTTGGCATCCGCCTGCGCGAGGGACAGGAGCTCGACCTGCTGACGCTGATCGGCCGGGAGTGTGAGGCGAAGTTCGACAAGGGCGTCAACGGCACGCTGCAAGCAATCGTCCAATTCCAGCAGCGGCGGGGTCGCCAGGACGAGAGCCCCGCGCCCTCACCGCTGCCCGTGCAGCCTCCGCGGACGCCGCTTAGCGGCAGTGCCACGCCGCCGTCCACCGTCGCCTCCAACCACTAAGGGAACCTGCTTGCCATGGACTTTGACAAAATCATCTCCGCCATTCTCTCCTCCGCGCAGCGCATCTTCTCCGTCGCGTGCGCGATTGTGCTCATCATGGTCGCCCTGGCGGGTGTTTATCTGACCGGCCGCGGTCTGCTCTGGATCATTGCTCAGGCCGACACGGTGCTCGGCGGGAAGGGGGTTTGAGCGTGCCCTACCCTTCGCCTCCCTCCGGCAGCGGCGGCTACCGCAAGACCGAGATCGTGCGGTTCAGCCGCCGCGACGGCACCGGCCGCACGCAGGTTCCCTTCCAGGAAGCGGCGGGACCGACCCCGCAGGCGGACATGGAAGAAGGATCTGCCCACGACAAGGCCCAGTTGGGCTGCGGATGTTACTGGCCCGACGCCGCCGTCGTCGGCGCCTGCGATGCGTGCATGCAGGCGCATGAACCTGCCGAGGTGTGCGAAAAACACTACGTCGTCTGTGCGTGCGGCGCCCCGTGCTGCTGGCGGCACTCGCATCCGATCGACGACGCCACCGAACGGCAGTGCACCCACTGCCATCTTCGCGCCCAAAACAAGGCCGCACTCACCGCAATTTCCACGACCGCGCGCACGGCCTTGGGTCGCTTGTTGTTCAAGTCATGAGGGAGTCCCACGATGTCATACGCTTGCAACCGAAACGGACACGCGCCGCCCGAGCGCTACCGGCTCCAGGCACTCCGACGACTGGCGGAGGAATTGGGCGCGCTGCGCGACCCGCGCATCACCAACTTCTTCGCCCTTCTGGAGCGCGATCCGGCGCGTCACGGTCTCGCTCGCCTGCTGGAGATCGCCCTGGTTGAGTACGCCGAGCGCCAGCGGCTGGCCCCCAACTGGCTCGCCCCACCGCCCACCGCTGAGGATCTCTACGATCCTCACCACCTGCCGGACTTCCCGGTGGGCGTCACCACCGAGACCAACCTGATCTACGGGCCGCGGTTCCTGACTGCCTGTGGCAGCACGGTCGTGACCGGTATTCCCGGCGGTGGCAAGACCACGCTGATTCAGAACATGCTCGTCCGCATGCGCGCCGCCGCCCCGCAGGCAGCCGTCCTCGTCTTCGACGTGAAGGGGGATTATACCTGTCTCGGTGTTCTCCCCGGCAACGCCATCCATATCCATGCGCTCCGTAACGAGCTGCGTCTGGGCGTAGTCCAGCCCCCTTCGGGCACGGATCTGGAACACTGGCTGCCCCTCTTCGCCACCTACGTCTGCGAATACCGCGGCCTCAAAAAATCCCGCCACGTCCTGCTCGACATCCTGAAACGGCTGTGCCGTCACTTCGGCGTGGATCGCGATCCCACGCGACCGTGGCCGAGCCTGGTCAACGTCCGCGATTATCTTCGCCAACTGCCCGGCGGGCGGTTCAGCAAGGATGGTGAGTACCGGGCCAGTCTCCTGAATGAGCTGAGCGGCATCCTCGACGACGCCGGCACGATCTTCGACACCGCCGACGGCATCGACCTCGAAACCCACCTGCTGACCCCGGGCAGTCTGGTGGTGTTGGGCATGGCAACGCTGCCCGTGCCCGCCCAACAGCTCATCATCAGCCTGTGCGTGGAACGGCTGGTGCAGCGCCGCATCGCCACCAACGTGCACAACGTCCCGTTGCAGGTGCTGGTGGTCCTGGATGAGGCCCAACTCGTCCTCGGCGTAAAGGCCGATCGCGAATCGTCGGCCGGTATCGCCCCGCTGGCCCATCAGCTCCTGCGGGCCCGCGAGATGGGCGTCGCCTTCTTCGTCGTCGCTCATCTGCTCTCGGACATCTCCCGGGCGGTGCTCACCTCCGCGACCACCACGTTTGTGGTTGGCGGCTTGGGCGACGCCGTCAACATTGATCTCGCCGTCCGCACCATGAACCTTGATCCGCGGGCCAGAACCATGCTCCCCCGTCTGGGTCGCGGGCAGGCTCTGGTCCGGGAGATGGGCACCGGGGCGGCTTACACCGATGCCTTCCTGGTCAATCTCGATCCACCCGAGCTGGACAAGTCCGCGTTGGATGAGCCCACTCGCCAGCAGATCATGACCCCCCGTCGCGCTCACTGCCCCGCAACGTCCTCCCGACCATTGACCGACTATCCCGCGATCATGGCGGAACTGTTCCCCGCGACGAAGGCCGCTCGACAGGCGGCACAGACGACGGCAACAACTCAAGCCAGTGCCGGGCAACCCGTTGCGGGCAGTTCCAATCGCCTGCCGCTCAACCAGTCCGAGCTCGATCTGCTCATGGACTGTGCCCGTCATCGTGACAGTTGGATGAATGAGCGGAGTGCCCGCCTCACGATCCCCGACTACAAAACCATTCTCGCCGCCGCCCAGCGGTTGGCGGGGCAGGGATTCGTCGCCCTCCACGACCTGCGGCTCGGCCGGACCAGTTATGCGCTGATGGAAGTCACCGATCCCGGCTGGAAGCTGCTGGCGCTGCCTAAACCGCCGCACTACATCGGTCACGGCAGTTTCGTGCACACGGTGCTGATCAGCCGGCTCGGTCGGTCGCTCGCCCAGAAGCACTGGACGAACGTCCAGGCGGAGTGCCGCGTTGGGGCCCAGGGTCATCCGGTAGATTTGTTCGCGGTCAGTCCCGCCGGCATCGCTACCGCGTTTGAGGTCACGCTCTCGCATTCCAATGTGGTCAGCAACGCCCGGCAAACGCTGTCTCAGCCAAGCGCCGTGCGGGAGCTGATCTTCCTCTGCCCGCTCAACAAGGATTGCCGGACCGTGCAGGGATTGCTGTCCACAGCGCCCGCGTTGCAGCCGTTCATGCCGCGAATCCAGGTGCGTCGGATTGACGAGTTCCTCACCTGAGAAAGTTTCCAGCGCCCAACGGTAGGAGCCGTGCTCACGGCAGGAGGTCATCGTGAAGACCGTCAAAACCCTCATCGTGCTCTCGATCGCCGCCCAGCTTTCAACCTGGATTCGCGGCGACGAGCCCATCGCCCTGCTGGACACCCTGCCGTTCGTGCAGCGGCGTGCAGTCCTTGGGAGCGACTACGAGTTGCTGGCAACGGGCGCGTTGCTCATGGGCCTGTGGGGCATCCTGGTTCTGCGGCAGCGGCCCTCGACGATGCCGCCAGCGCCCGCCAGTGCACCCTCAACAGCTCCAGCACCGCGCCAGTTCCGTGCGTCGCTGGTGTTGATCCCGCTGACCATCCTGGTGCTGACCTACCTGGGTCGCACGATTGCCCTGGCGGTGCGGTTCGAGGAGGTCGTCGGACTCACGCCTCATACGCTCGCTAATCGTCATCTCGGACTGCTGTGTGTGGCCGTCCTGTCCATCGTCGTCATCTACCGCATCCTGCGAACACCTGGAAAGGAGAACCCATGAACACGACATCGTGGCCGAAACGCTCGTGGCGGCGCTGGTTGCGCCGGCGCCGCCCTCACCCGCCGCCGCTGGCACGGTGGAAGCCCGCGATAGGTGATGCTCCCGCCGCGCGGCGGCGGGACGGTATCGCCGATCCTCCGCCTAACGGCGACAGCGTCGTACACGCCATCCCCTCCGCCAGAGCGGTCGCGAAACGGCTCGCTGCGTTGCTCGCCGAGGACATCCGGCGTCAGCACACCGACCTGGCGACAGCATGCGGCGATCAGACCGTCGAGCAGCTGCTGCGCCTGCACGACGCCTTCGAGGCGCAGGCCCAGACGCTGTTGCATCAGTGCGCCCAGGCCAACGAGTCGCTGGTGAGCCGGCTCGGCACGGCAGTGCTTGATCCGCTTGCGGACCACCTGCTGGCCAGCTTGACGAAGCGATGCGAGACGATACTTGCCGCCACGACGGACGAGTTGCGTGAGGCCGCAAGCACCGCTTTCCGCGACGCCGCCCTCCTACCGGTCATCGAGCGGCTCATCGCCCTCGCCGACCGGCTCCATCGCGAGCGGCACGAATTGGCCGAGCAGGTGACTGTCAATGCTACCCGCTTCTTCGACGTGGAGCGGCGCAAGCTCGTTGACGCCCACGACCGCGCCCTCGAAGCGGCCCACGCGGAGGTGCATCTCATTCTCGCGGCCATGGACGTGCACCCATTGATCGTGCCGCTGGGTCCGTTCAATCCCCAGGTTCAGCAGGTGGTGGGCACCGAGCCCACCACCGATCCCCATCGTGACCGCCACGTCGCCCGGGTCGTACGCCCGGGCTACACGCGCGGCGGTCAACCCCTGCGTCCCGAGCAGGTCATGGTCTACAAGCACAAGGAGCAGAACTGATGAAAAAGAAAACCAGCAGTCAGGCGACGGCCGTGATCGGTATCGATCTCGGCACCACCAACTCGACCGCGGCCATCTACGAAGCCGACGGCAAGGTCAAGACGCTGCCCGACCTCGACGGCAACGTGCTCACGCCGTCGGTAGTCTGCCTCGCCGATGAGTCCAACCCTGTCGTCGGCACCGCCGCCGTGAACCAGGAGGCGTTCCAGCCGGCGTTCACCGTTCGCTGCATCAAACGGTCGATGGGCAAGCGCGACGCCGACGGTCATCCCATCAGCGCGTTCGTGCATGAGGTGAGCGGTCGTCCCTACACCGCCCCCGAGATCTCGTCGTTCATCCTCCGCCACGTCGCCGCCGGTGCCCAGGCTACGCTTGGCGGTCCCATCGGCGGCGTGGTCATCACCGTCCCCGCCTACTACGACGATCTTGCCCGCATGGCCACTCGGCAGGCAGGCGAACTGGCGGATTTGAACGTGCTCAGCGTCATCAACGAGCCCACGGCCGCAGCGCTGGCCTTCGGCTTGGACCACGGGGCCACTGGTCGCTATGCCGTCTACGACCTCGGCGGCGGGACGTTCGACGTCAGCATCCTCGACATCGTCGGGGAGGAGTTCCGCGTTCTGGCTACGGATGGAGACCGCGACCTTGGTGGATCGGACATCGACAATCTGATTCTGAACGAGATGGTCACGCGGTTCGAGGCGGCGCACCACATCACCATCAGTCCGGACACGGATCTGCCGACGTGGCTGGAACTGCGGACGAAGAGCGAACAGCTCAAGAAGACGCTCAGCCAGGCCAAGGTGGCAAAAATCATGGTATCGGCCGGCGGTCAGCACCTGGAGTTCGAGTTGACCCGGGCGGCGTTCGAGAAGCTCATCGCACCCGTAGTCGGTCGCACCCGGGAGATCACCGAACGTGCCCTGGTTGCCGCCGGCGTCAGCGTTAAGGAGATCGACGGCGTGCTGCTGGTCGGGGGTTCGACCCGCATCCCCGCCGTGCGGGCGATGCTCACCGACCTCTTCGGCACACCGCCGCGTACCGATACCCATCCCGACGAAGCGGTGGCCATGGGTGCCGCCATCGCGGCGTCGCGTTATGCCGCCGACCGACAACTGCCCTGTGTGGACAGCGAGCACCGTCCGGTGCTCCCGCCCCCGACCAAGCTGACCGATGTGAACAGCCATCCGCTCGGCTGTATCGCCCTCGTCGATGGCCAACTGCTGAACTGCGTCATCATCCCCGCCAACACGCCACTGCCGGCCCATCAGGAGGAACTCTTCTCGCTGGAGCAGGACGACCAACCCGAGGCGGAGATCCATGTGGCCCAGGGTGCCGACCGCGTCTCGCCGGAGGCGTGCACGCTCATCGCAACGGCACGGCTGCATGGCCTGAAACCCGGACCCGCCAAGAACCGCGTGCGGGTCAGGTACGGCCTGTCCGCCGAGGGCGTGTTGGAGTTTTCCGGCACTGACGTGCTCACCAACTGCTGTGTCAGCGACGTAAAGCGCATCGACGGCCTGGTCAGTCCGCAGTCCCCGTCGTGAACCATCGGAACGGAGAGCCGTGGTTGGTCGCGGCTCTCCGTTTCATTGTTGTCATGTTGTCAGAATGAATCCCCCAACTGCAGGAGCTCAACCATGTCGCTCAATCTCTCGTTCCTCGATCGGGTCGCCCGCGGCGAGCAACAACTGGCACCGTCCCTCCTGCCGGCACGTCCCGCCCCGCACGATCCGCAACGGATCATCATCTGTCTGGATCACTCCGGCAGCATGGCCGAGAAGTGCGGTCGACTGCACCGGCTGCGAGCCGCCACTACTGCTGTCGGAGCTCTACTGGATCAGCGGCTAGCCATGGGCTGCGACGACCTCCTTGCCCTGATCGGCTTCGACCATCGGGCCTCACTGCTGCTCTCGTTCACGTTCTGTCGCGATCATCGCCGGAAGATTGATGCGACGCTGTGCGGCCTCACCCCCGACGGCGGCACCAGTCTCATCGAGCCCCTGCGCCTCACCGAGAAGATCCTCGGGAAAGAACCCGCTCACGTCATCCTCCTGTCCGACGGCCACGGCGACAATTGCACCGACATCGCCCGCCGTCTTAAAGGACGCGGTGTGGTGATTGAGACGATCGGCGTGGGCAATCACCCATCCGAGGTTGACGAGCCCATCTTGAAGGCCGCTGCCAGCGTTCACAACGGCAAGGTTCTCTATCGCTTCATCACTGACGCGAACGATCTCGTGACCTACTTCCGTACCGAGATCGCTAACCGTCTGGTCAAACGGAGCCCCTGATGACCCGTGACGAAGCCTACCGTCTGCTGAACCTGCCGCCCAATGCGGGCCGCGCCAACCTCGACGCACACTATGCCGAGGCCCGCAAGACGTACGCCCGTAAGCTCCAGTACGCCACCGATCCAAAAGATCGTGATGCGGCGAGCAAAGCCCTCGCCCTGCTTCAGCAGGCCTACCGCATCCTCACCGGATCGTCTCCGCTTCAGCCAATCGCGCCGGCAACGGGTAAGAAGAAAACCGGTGGGCGGCGACCTGCAAAACAGCGGACGCAGGTGCATACCGCCTCCAAGACAACCCGCCGCGCCCCACGATGGCACGGGTGGCCCTTCAGTGTCTTTTGGGGGCCCTGGCAAGCCACGTGTACCCGCGAAAGCCTCATCGGGGCCGGCATCTGCGCGTTCCTGACGTTGATGGGTGCTGCGTTCCTGATCGGCATGCTTGTTGGCGCGAGCCGAGTACCCGCAACCCAGCCCACGCCGCAAGAGCGGACCCGGATCGGCAGCGCGGAAGCATTCCGCGGCGAGTTGATGGGAGGGCAAGACTTCAGCAGGAACGTGTGAGGAGCGTATCGGTTCGCGGAATCTGAGCGTCATGGAACAGGGCACGATCATCACGCAGGTTGAGCAAACGATCACCGACACCCTCGACGGTGAGTGGCCGCCGCGTGCCGTGCATCCACCGGAACTGCTCACCCCTATCGAAGCGGCCCAGTACCTGCGGCTGGATGAGACCAACCACACGCCTCGATCGGCCATCCGCACGCTCAACTACTGGCGCGATAAAGGGCAACTCAAGGCCACCAAGTTCGCCCGTCGGGTCTGGTTCCGCAGGACTGAACTGGACCGGTTTCTCGAACGGAAAACCGAGCGGTGAGCGCTTCCCGCGGCGGAGTCCTCGATGGTAAAATGGCCCGCTGGGTCAGTCGTCCATGACGGCCACAGCCCTGATGGGCAGGAGTTTACGTCATGGCGACACACAAAGTTGGAGTGTACCGGAAGTATCATGGACCGGTGCCCAAAGATGGTTCGGGCAGGCCGCTGCCGAAAAGCGAGTGGCCGAAGAAGCGCGCGCATCGTTGGTCCGTCCGCTGGTTCGGCATTGACGGGAAACGATACAGCAAGAGCTTCGAGACCAGAAAGGAGGCCGAACGCTTCGCCGAGACGAAGCAAAACGAGGTTCGCGAGGGCAAGCCGGACCCGTGTCCGGAGATCACCCTCAGAGAGTTCAGTCGGGAGCACAGGGAACTGATGAAGGGCAATCTGGCACCCAAAACACTTCATCTCCACGCTGTCACCCTCCGCCTTCTCGCGGAATCCGTGGGAGGACAGCACCCCCTGCACAAGTTGACCGTGCGGGACATCGAACGGTTCAGGGCACAGCGCCTCGAATCCGCTTTGAGCGCCTGCTCCGCCAACAAGGAGATCCGCGTCTTGCGACGGCTCTTCAATTTGGCCGTGCTCAGGGGATACTTGCCGCCGGGTCAGAACCCATGCAATGGGGTTCCCATGCTGCGCGTGGCTTCCAAGCGTCCGGCGTATGTGAGCCCGGAGGCGTTCGAGCAGATGTTTCGATTGGCCCCCGATACCCTCTGGAAAGCACTGCTCGCGGTGCTGTACACGACGGGGCTGCGCTTTCGGGAGGCCATGCACCTGCTCTGGCGGGACGT
>CAYVVX010000064.1:0-13161 GCA_964455315.1 uncultured Planctomycetales bacterium
TGAATCTCGGCGTGATAGTCGATCGGCACCCACTGCGGCGGGATCCGCGTGGTCTGCTCCATGGGCTTGAGCGACGTGCTCAGCAGCCACACGAACGGGAAGATGAACAGCACGCTGCCGGCCAGCAGGAGCAGGTAGGCGAGCAGTCGGCCATAAACGGTGCGCGGTTCCACGAGAGTCAGAGGCTCCGCCGCGAATGGACAAGTCCCGGGGGCGAGGTGAGAAGTGAGAAGTGAGAAGTGAGAAAGTCAATGGAAAGGGCCCGCGCCGGCAACAGTGTGGCACCGGCGTCCCGCCGGTGTTCAGCAGGGATGCCGGCACCAGCCCTGCCTGACGGCACCACCGACCCATACACACGCACCTGTTCGCAGTGCGGCTCCGGCTTTCTCACTTCTCACCTCTCACTTCTAACTTCCTACGCATACGTCACCCGCTTCCCGGCCATCTTGTGGGCTACCAGCGTGAGCACCACGATGACCATGAACAGGATCCAGGCCATGGCGCAGGCGTAGCCCATGCGCAGGTACTCGAAGGCCTGGGCCCACAGGTACAGGGCGTAGAACAGCGTCGACCGCGCCGGCATCCCCTGGGTGCCGCCGGAGGGCCCGCCGCCCATGATGTACGCGGGGGTAAAGATCTGCAGCACGCCGATCAGCCCCATGATCAACGTGAAGTACAGCACCGGCGACAACGCCGGCAGGGTCACGTGCACCAGCCGCCGCCACCACCCCGCCCCGTCGATCTCCGCCGCCTCGTACAACTCGTGGGGAACATCCTGCAGACCGGCCAGGTACACCACCATGGTTCCGCCGCAGCCCCAGATGCTCATGATCGCCAGGGCCGGCTTGGCCCAGGCGGGCTCCTTGAGCCAGGTGGGCGCGGTCAGGGCCACCCGGGCGTCGGCGCTCACCACAGACAGCACCCAGTTGATCGCCCGGCTGAGCGGTTCGAGCACGCCGTTGAGGGCGTAGTTGAGAATGCCGAAGTCGCCGTTGAAGACCCACAGCCAGAGCATGGCCGACGCCACCGCGGGCACCAGGCAGGGGATGTAGAAGATGGTTCGGAAAATGGGCAGGGCCCGCACGCCGGAGTTGAGCAGCAAGGCCAGGGCCAGGGCGGTGACCATCGCCCCGGGCAGGGCGAAGACGCCGAACAGGAGCGTGTTGCCCATCGACTTGTGGAACAGGCTGTCGTTCCAGATGTCGTGGTAGTTCTGGGCCCCGATCCATACCGGCGGCTGCAGCGTGGAGTAATCACAGAAGCTCAGGTAGAGGCTGGACACAACCGGGTAGGCCAGGAAGACGGTCAACCCGATCAGCCAGGGGGCGGCGAAGAGCAGCCCGTTGCGGAGATGTGTCCGATCGGATGAGGTCAAGTCACGAACCCTCTCAAAGCTTCTGCGTATCTTTCCGAGCCGCCTACCCGCGCATGGCCAGCGACGCCAGATGCCGCTCCCATGACCTCTCGATCCGCGCCTGCACCGGGTCGAGGATCTCCTGCGCGGTGAGTTCCCTGCCGGTCAGCGGATGCTTCTCCAGCAGCGCCGCCCGGTCGAAGGCCGCGGCGATCTCCGACTGGTACTCGGCCCAGATGCCCATCTGCGGGAAGCGGGTCGCGCCCGGCCCGCGGGCCATCTCGATGTGCAGCCCGATGTACGGATGCGGATGATTGCGCACGAATCCCTCCGACACTTCACGCAGCGGCGTGTTCTTGCGCTGCCCCAGGCAGAGCATCTCCATGCCTTCGACACTGCTGGCATATTTCAGGAACGACCACGCCGCCTCCAGCCGCTCGCCGGACACGCCGGCCGGGATGACCAGCACGTCGGCGCCGGCGGTGCTGAAGTCTTCCGCGCCGCGCGGGGTCTTCGGCCAGGGAGCCACGCCCCACTGCATGCCGGGGGCATACTGGCTGATGTAGTTGTGCATCCACACTCCCTGGATGACCATGCCGATGCGTCCGGCGAAGAAGGGGTTCTGGGGGGAGGCGAAGTTGCCGAAGCCGCTGGAGAAGCGGTTGATCCGCTCGACGTCGTAGCGCCGCGAGTAGCTCTGGATCCACTCGAAGGCCTCGACGTTGCGTGGATGGTTGGCGGTGATGCGGTCGCCGTCCATCAGCGTGCCGCCGAACCACAAGCCCCACGCCCAGTGAAACCAGCCCGGCTCCTGGGGCAGGAACCCCATCTGCGTGTAGTTGCCGTCGGGCCCTTTGCGGGTCAGGGCCCGGGCGTAGTCATCGAGTTCGGCGAGCGTCTGCGGCGGGCGGTCGGGATCCAGTCCGGCCTCGCGGAACAGGGCCTTGTTCCAGTGCAGCCCGGTGGTCCACGGCGTGGTGGGCACACCCCAGACCCTGTCGCGGTGAATCACGATACCCGCGTAAGCCTCCAGCCAGTGGTCCCGGCCCATGCCGTCGCGGGCCATCAGCTCATCCAGCGGGGTCAGGGCCGCGCGGTCGGCGAAGGGGGCCACGTTGGTATCCCACAGCCCGCACAGGTCCGGCGGATCGCCCCCGGCGGTGGCGATGGTCAGCTTGCGATCGATGCCCAGGGTGCCAGTCAGGTATTCAACCAGCAGGTCCGGATGGCGGCGGTTGAAGGCGTCCACCACCTTCTTCATGGCCTCGCCTTCGAACCGCACCCATTTTTCCCAGTAGTCCAGGCGCAGCCTGCCGCCCGGCCCGCGCCGGGGCGTGCAGCCGGCCGGCAGCGCGCCCAGCGCGGCGGCGCCGGACAGGCCCGCAAGCAGGCGACGGCGGGTGATGGATTCAGAGCGATTCATGCGGATACTCGCGTCACGTCACATCGATCCAGAGGTTCGCTGCGCTCACCTCTGGCAACCATCAGCCGCCCTCCGGGCGAAGAGTTTGAGAAAGCTCCCACTTGAGTTTACCACCGCGCTCGCCGCTGTCGGCCATCATCCCTTCTCGCTGAGCAGTCATGCGTCTCCTCGCCCGGAGGGCGACTGACAGTTGCCAGAGGCGAACGAAGTGAGCCTCTGGACAGGACCACCCGTACATCTGTCTTCGCCCGGAGGGCGACTGAAGTCCTCATCCAAAAACCTCCGCCGGATCGCAGTCAATGCCATGCCGACGCAACAATTCCAGGTACTCCTGCTCAAAGCTCATCCCCGCGTGATGCTCCTTCTGGCGATGAATGTATTCAGCAACGGAGTCGGCAGCCGATTTGCTCACAGTAAAGCCGCCATAGCCGTCCTGCCAACCGAACCCACTTTGCAGCGGAAAGGTGCGATGCATCCAGGCGGAGGATCTCGACTTAACCTGCCGAAGCATATCCGAGTGAGAAAGGTGAGCCGGATACCGGGCGAGAAAGTGAACATGCTCGGCCATGCCGTTGACGGCAATGGGAGTGGCGCCGAGCTCTCGCAGAATCCCGCCAATGATCGCATGAAGTCTCGTCTCAGCATCGGGTTTGATCATCGCTTGACGGCCCTTGGTGCCGAACACCGCATGATAGAAGTTCTGGGTCCAACTGGAGGGCATGGTGCTGCTCCTGATCAACCGCTTCAGTCGCCCTGCCGGGCGAAACCGGACAGTGGAGGCCGCCATCCAGAGGTTCGCTGCGCTCACCTCTGGCAACCATCAGCCGCCCTCCGGGCGAAGAGTTTGAGAAAGCTCCCACTTGAGCTTACCACCGCGCTCGCCGCTGTCGGCCATCATCCCTTCTCGCTGAACAGTCATGCGTCTCCTCGCCCGGAGGGCGACTGACAGTTGCCAGAAGCGAACGAAGTGAGCCTCTGGACAGGACCACCCACACATCTGTCTTCGCCCGGAGGGCGACTGAAGTCCTCATCCGCCGGATTACAGTCGATGCCATGCCTGCCCAGATACTCCACGCCGGCGCGATCAACGCAGCGCGACTCGGGCCAGTTCACCGACTTCGCGGGCCTCGTGATCAAGGATCACCAGCACCAGGGCCGCCGCCTCAGCGCGCATCTGCATGGCCGCGGTCATTCGCAGCTCCCGGCGCGGATCGATCACCGCCGGCGCCGTCTCCGCGAGCACCGCACCCGACCCGTCGACCATGCGCAGGCGGCAGGTTCCCGCGTGAAACACGCCGAACCGGCCGGTGACGTCCACGAACTCTTCCTCGCGCGTCGCCCGCAGCGGCGCGCAGACCACCCCGACCGGCGTGAAGGCCAGCACCGGCCCGCGGCAGATGCACGCGTACCAGTGCTCGCGCTGGCGGATGGCTTCGCCGGGGGCTTTCCGCTGTAGACCTCCGAGCAGTTCCATCTCGATGAATCGGCCGCCGAACGGCGCGTCTGCCTTGGCGCCGTAGATCTCCACCGGCCCGTTCTGATCCACGTATCTGGCCCCGGCCTCCGCGTCGAACACCTTCACGTAGGTCCAGCCGCTGTCGTGATCGACCGCGGCCACCCACCAGGCAAGGGGATCGGTGGCGATCTTGAACTGCACCGCCTGGTAGTGCACCGCCAGCACGTCGGCCGGCAGGGAGCGGTCGAACTGCGCGTCCATCGCCGCGTCGATGGGCAGGAATGAGTGGAACCGCTTCTCGCCGCCGGCGGCACGAACCGGCATGTAGAAGCTGATCCGCCGCGGCTCGCCCCGGCCGGAAGCGGTCCGCCGCCGCCCGTCGATCTGGGTGAAATCCCAGACGTAAAAGTCCAGCGGCGCGGAGCCGCGATTGGTCACCTCCTCGTCGATGACCACGTGGGTCGAGCCCTGGTAGCAGGTGATGGTCCGGCGGATGTCCACGGTGGCGTCCCCGAAGGTGTCCGGCCGGCTGGTCAGCCGCACGGCCTGCACCCGCGGCGTGTCCACCTCGTGCCGGAAGGTATAGGGGCCGCCATGCGGATTGAAGGGCTGATCCTGGACGTTCCAGACCCGCTCCGGCCCGATGCAGGTGTAGTGCCCGCCGAAGTGGACCCCGCCTTCGCGGCTGTCGGCCGGGTAGGTTCTGCCGCGCTCCTCGGGGATGACCAGGAAGGCGTCGTCGCCGCCGATTTCCAGGGAGAGGGTCCGCCCACCCGCCGCGGGCACGTGGCGGACGCGGATCAGCCCGTTGTCCTGCTCGACGGCGTTCCAGCCCTGCCAGCGGACCTGGCGGGTCTCGACCGGTGGAGCGGCGACGCGGACCGGATTCTCAGGGCTGCCCAGCACGGTTCTCGCCAGCTTGTCCATGGAACATCCGGTCAGGGTCAAGCCGATCGCCGCCGCGGCCGGAATCGCCGACGTACGCATGCGGGCCTCCTTCGCGAACAGTCGCGGCGGTGGTGTCGTAGCAACGGGGGTCTGTTATACTCGCCGCATCCCGCGGGACCAACAGTGGTAGAAGAGATGAACACGGATCACGGTCAGGACACGAGGATACGCATGGCGGGCTGGAGCGGGGCTGCACGTGACTCGGCGCCGAACGGCGCCCGCAACTCTTGTGGTGTCGGTACGGATCGCGCTCAACGCTTCATGCCGTTGAGCGTTCTCAGCGTCGCCGCGCTGGCCCTCGGTCTCGCGGCCATTCCGGTCTTCGCCCAGACCGCCCCCGACCCCCGGGCCGCGCGGCGCACGCCGGTGGTGGAAGTCTTCGACAAGACCCGTGACGCGGTGGTCAGCATCAGCGCCACCCAGGTGGTCGAGCGCCAGGTCGGCTTCTCCAGCCCCTTTGACGACTTCTTCGACTTCCCCGGCTTTCCGCGCCGATCACAGCGTTACACCGCCACCAACCTGGGCAGCGGCTTCGTCATCCACCCCGACGGCTACGTGGTCACCAATGCCCACGTGGTCGCCAGCAGCGCCGCCCTGAAGGTCATCTTCTCCGATCACAAGGAGTACGAGGCCGACATCGTCGCCATCGACGAGCGGCACGACCTGGCCGTGCTCAAGCTCAAGCCCGATCATCCGCTCCCGGCCGTCACGCTGGGGCGCAGCGACGATCTCATGATCGGCGAGACGGTCATCGCCATCGGCAACCCGCTCGGCTACGATCACACCGTCACCTCCGGCATCATCAGCGCCACCAACCGCAAGCTCGATCTGAACGAAACCGTTCTCTACGAGGGGCTGATCCAGACCGACGCCAGCATCAACCGCGGCAACTCCGGCGGGCCGCTGCTCAACGTGCTCGGCGAGCTGATCGGCATCAACACCGCCATCCGCGGCGACGCCCAGAATATCGGCTTCGCCATCCCGGTCGACTCCCTGCGCATGCTTCTGCCCGAGATGCTCTCCGTCGAGCGCACCCGCCGCCTGGCGGTCGGCCTGCGGCTCGGCTGGCGCGGGCGGGTCTACGTGGTCGAGGCCACCGGCCCCGCGGCCGAGGCCCGCGTCGAGCCCGGCGATGAACTGGTCGCGGTGGACGGTATCCGGGTGAACCAGGATCTGGACTTCTACATTCACATGCTGGACATCCCACCGAACGGGAAAATCCACCTGCAGCTCAAGCGCGACGACAAGCTGATCGAGGCGACCATCACGCCCAAAGAAATCCCCATCCCCGACGGCGCCGCCCTGCTGCGCAGCAAGTTCGGGCTCTCGGTCAGGCCGCTCACCGCCGACCAGGCCCGCCAGTACGGCATCAAGAGCGGACTGCTGATCGTCGAGGTCGAAAACGGCAGCCCCGCCGGCTTGGCCGAGTTTCGCCGAGGGCTGATTGTGGTGCGCATCGGCAAGTATCCCCCGTCAGACCTGGGCGAGATCGGATTGATGCTGGAGAACCTGCAGCGCGGCGACAGCGTGCCCTTTTACGTCTATGACATCCGCCGCAGCACCATCGTCATGCTTCAGGCCAGCCTGATCGCCCGCTGACCCGTGCGGCTTACCGCCGCATGATCTCCCATCGCCCCCGGTGAAGCCGTCGAGGCCATGACGATGCGGATCATCATCGCTCCCGATTCGTTCAAGGAGTCCATCGACGCCCGCACCGCCGCCGAGGCCATCGCCCGCGGCGTCCGCCGAGCGAACCCCCACGCCGAGATCGACCTCATCCCCATGGCCGACGGCGGCGAGGGCACCGTGGACGCACTGGTCGCGGCCGGCGGCGGCGAGATCCGGCGTACGCGGGTGACCGGCCCGCTGCACGAGCCCGTGGAGGCGAACTGGGGCCTGATCACCGCGCCCGACGGCGCGGTCACGGCGGTGCTGGAAATGGCCGCCGCTTCGGGGCTGGCGCTGGTGCCGCCGGACCGGCGCAATCCGCTGGTGACCACCACCTTCGGCACGGGCGAACTGATGCGGGCGGCACTGGACGCGGGAGCCAAGCGGCTGCTGGTGGGCATCGGCGGAAGCGCCACCACCGACGGCGGCGCGGGAGCGGCCCAGGCGGTCGGCGTTCGCTTTCTCGACGGTGACGACGCCCCGCTGCCCGAGGGCATCGCCGGCGGCGACCTCGACCGCGTTGCCCGCATCGATATGGCGAAACGCGATCCGCGCATCGGCGCCGTCGCCATCACCGTCGCCTCCGACGTCGATAACCCGCTGTGCGGCCCGCGCGGGGCGGCCGCCATCTACGGCCCGCAGAAGGGCGCCACGCCCGCGCAGGTGGCCGTCCTGGACCGCCACCTGGCCCACCTGGCGACGCTGATCCGGCGCGATCTCGGTTGTGCCGTGGAGGGAATCGCCGGTGCCGGTGCGGCCGGGGGGCTCGGCGCCGGCCTGGTGGCCTTCTTCAACGCGACGCTGTCGCCCGGCGTGCGGCTGGTGATGGACGCGGTCGGCTTCGAGCAGCGCATCGCCGGCGCGGACCTGATTCTCACCGGCGAAGGGCGGCTCGACGCGCAGTCGCTGATGGGCAAGGTCATCGCCGGCGTGGGCCACGCCGGGCGGGCGGCCGGCGTGCCGGTGATCGCCCTGGCGGGCGCGGCCGGCGACGGCGCGAAGGACACCCTGAGCCTGCTGCACGGCTATCACATCATCACCCCGCCGGGCATGGCCCGCGCGGAGGCCATGTCCCGCGCCGCCGGGCTGCTCGAATCCGCGGCGGCGGCGGCGATGATGGCCTTTTCGCGAGCATAGCGGGGTTCCATAAGCCAGAAACCGCTTCCCGCTGGCCGAAAGCGGCGCGTCCGGTCATAATCCGCCCGCGTGTCGAACCATCATGGTCGCGAGTGGGTCAGTTCATGAACGAAACAACCCGGGTCGCATGGGCCGGTCTCTGCGCGGCGGTGATCCTGCCGGCCGCGGGCGGCTGCGGGCCGGCCTATCGCAACACCGAGCTGACCGTCGATGAGCCGCGGGCCGGCTACCGCTTCGACGCCCTCGATGCCGGGCCGGGCAACAGCGACGAGACCTTCATCTGCCTGACCTTCTCCGGCGGCGGCACGCGGGCGGCGGCGCTGGCTTACGGCGTCCTGCGCGAGCTCCATGAGACGCCCGCGGCCGACACGCCGGGCCACCTGCTGGACGAGGTGGACGTCATCTCCAGCGTGTCCGGCGGCTCGTTCACCGCGGCGGGCTACGCGGTGTGGCGCGACGACCTGTTCGACGGGCGCTGGGAGCGGGACTTTCTCAAGCACGACATCGAGACCGACCTGCTGTTCCGGATCTTCACCCCCGGCAACCTGCTGCTGCTGCCGCTGGTGATGCTCGATCGCATCGACATCGCGGCCGACTACTTTCACGACACCGTCTTCCAGAAGCACACCTACCGCGATCTCATCACCAGCGGGAAACGTCCGCTGGTGGTCATCAATGCCACCAGTATCGCCAGCGGGCAGCGGTTCGAGTTCACCCAGGACGACTTCGACAGCATGGGGTCCGACCTGGCGTCCATCCCGGTGGGCGACGCGGCCGCGGCCTCGTCGGCGGTGCCGATCGTGTTCAGCCCGCTGCGCTTCCGCTACTACGACAACGCGGTCAGCCGCCGGGCCATCCGCGACGCGCTGACCCGCGAGGAGGCCGGGTCGCGGCACGCCCGCCGCCAGCGCTGGGCCCATACGCTGCTGCCGCCCGGGGAGCGCTTCGATCCCTCCACGTACCGGCTCGACGAGGAGCGGCACCAGTACCTCTACCTGCTGGACGGGGCCCTGGCCGACAACCTCGGGCTCGCCCACGTCATCCACAGCTTTCAGTTCGGGCACATCCGCGAGGGCATGGACCGGCCCGCCGGGCCCATCCGCCGCGTGGTGGTCATCGTGGTCAACGCCGGGACCAGGCCCGACAGCGACATCGAGAGCCGCCCCTCGGCGCCGGGCATCCTGACCATGGGCTACAAGTCGCCCACCATCAGCATCGACAACACGACCGATGCCCTGCTCCAGTTCGCCCGGGTCCTGTTCGACGAGCGGAGCCGGCGGGTCGGGGCGCTGTACGCCGACTGGGTGAAGGCCTTGCGCGACACCTGCCCGGACGCCGCCGTCCCGGAGCCGCCGCCCGAGCTGGACGTGGACACCTACCTGATCGAGGTCCGCCTCACCGACATACCGGACGAGACCGAACGCGACCGCTGCCTGACCATGCCCACCCGGCTCTCGCTGCCGGCCGGGGACGTCGACCTGCTCATCGACACCGGGCGGAAGCTGTTGCGCGGGCATCCGCGATTCCAGGAACTGCTGCGGGCGATGGACGGGAAGCCCTGACCCGCCCCCGGACCGGTTGATCTATTCGAGGTCCCGTGGTGGAATCCGGGCGCCAACGGGCCGAAGAAGAGGACGGGTCTGTGCCGAGCAGCGACAGACGCGAAGGCGTCCGGGCCGATCGGCCGATAATCATCGAATGTCCTGGGAGCACGCACCAACGTGAGCGAACCCGTCGAGATTCAGCCCCGGCTCGATGAGCCCGCCTGGGTCACGTCGCTGGCCACCCGCCGGCCGGACGTGATCATCATGGCCCCCTTCCTGGTGTACCTGTTGCTGCTGCCGCTGCAGGACTGGGTGCCCAGGTCCTATATGCCGCTGGCCATCGCGGTCCGCGGCGCCGGCTCCATGCTGGTGGTCTGGCTGTTCCGCCATCATTTCCCCCCGCTGGGCAAGCCGCACTGGTTCATCGCCATCACCGCCGGCGTGCTGGTCGCGTTCGGCTGGTGGGGCGGGCAGCACCTGTTCAACGACATCCATGTGGGCGGCAAGAGCCTGGGCGGGCGGCTGTTCCTGTTCCCCGGCCAGCCCGAAATCACCGATCCCCGCGAGGGCATCTCCGCCTTCTCCTGGTGGTCGCAGGTGGTGCTGCGCATCCTGGTGGCCACGACGGCCGTGGCGGTGGTCGAAGAGCTCTTCTGGCGGGGTTTCCTGCTGCGGGCGCTGATCAACTGGGACCGGTTCGACCGCGTGCCGCTGGGCACGTTCACCTGGCTGTCGTTCCTGGGCACCTCGCTGATCTCGGTGCTGGAACACCCCGACAACTGGGCGGTCTCGATCCTCTGCTGGTTCGTCTACAACGGGCTGATGTACTGGACGAAGAGCCTGCTGTGCCTGATGCTCACCCACGGCATCACCAACCTGGTGCTGTACGTATGGGTGCTGTACATGCGGGACTGGTCGATGTGGTGATGCCGGCCGCACCGCCCACCGCGGGCGACAGCACCGCGGAGTTCACGGCTGGGTGGCCGGTGCCTCCGCTTTGACTTCCGTCGGCACGCGATACGCGGTGACCCCCTTGCCGGAGGCGACGAGCAGGAGCGGGGCCTCACCTTTCGGCTCCAGCCAGGCCACGTCGGGGCGCTGCCCCTGGCCGGCGATCTCGCCGATGATCTTCCCCGCGCTGGCTTCCACCACCTTGACCAGGCCGTCGCCCAGCCCGAAGGCCATCCAGGGCTTACCGTTCGCGGCGGTGGCTGCAACAATGTGGGCCCGCTTCCCGCTCGCCAGCGGAATCGTCCATCGCTTCGCGCCATCGCCGTTCAGGCACACGGCCCGAAGTCCATCGCCCCCGGCGCCGGCGGCGATGATGGCCTGCGTCTCGTCCGCCGGTTTGATCCGCACGGTTCGCACCATGTTGCCGTACAGCCCGGGATCGAGCGTGCCGAGTTCCTTGCCTTCATGGCTGAACAGATGCACCCGGCCGGCGGCGGAGGTGGTGATCACCTCCGGCTTCGCGTCGCCGATGACGTTGGCCGCGCAGACGTGCCACACGTTGCCGATGCGGGTGTTCTTCCACAGAAGCTCCCCGCGGTTGTCGAGCACATGCAGCCCGGTGCCGCCGTTGTGGCCGACGATGACCTCGCACAGGCCATCGCCGTTGAGATCCGCCGCCCAGACATCGTCGACGCCATCCCCCCCGGGATGCGACCACAGCGCGTCGCCCCCGGACGTGCGGGCATCCACCGACTGGCCCCACACGGTGAAGGAGATAATCTCGGGCTCGCGGTCGCCGGCGAGGTTGCCCAGCCGCAGCGCGATCGCCGGGGAAAACTTCTCGGGGGCGTCCACCGCGGGCTCACGCCGGCCGTCGAAAGTGAGGGTGAACAGTTCTCCATCGATGGCGCCGGCCAGGGCCCTGGCGCCGGTCGGATCGGCGGCCACGCTGAGCAGCGCACCCTCGACGCTCCAGGCCTTCTCCAGTTTCGGCCCGGTCAGCGTCTCCTGCTCCTCCTGCTCATGCTCCTTCGCCTCCTTGAGCTTCTCCTCGGCCGGCTTCTTCCCGGCCAGGATGGCTTCGATCTCCTTCTGCAATTCCTTCTCCGTACCCGGCCCGTAGCCGACATGCACCGCCTGAACCACGCCCTCCTTGTCGATCACCACCGTCTGCGGGATGCCCTCGATGCCGAACGGCCGATCCGCGTCGCTGTCTTCGTCCAGGGCGACTTTGCAGGACAGTTTCTTCTTCTTCATGAAGGCCCGGGCGGTGCCGGCGTCCTCGCCGGAATTCACCGCGTAGAAGACCACGTTGCGATCCTTGAACTTGTCGGTGGTCTCGATCAACTTGGGCAGCGCCTGCACGCACGGGCCGCACCAGGTGGCCCAGAAGTCGAGCACCACCACGTCCTTGCCCTTGTGGGCCGCCAGGTCGAGCTGGCCATCGTCGAGCAGCGGCAGTTTCAACGGCGGGGCCTGCTTGCCCAGCAGCTTGTGCGGCTCGTCCTCGCCGCCGCCCATGAACTCCGCCAGCAGATCGTCGACCTGCTCAGCGCCCTCCGGCGGCTTGAACGCGAAGACTTCATCCGGCAGGGCGGTATCGTGCTTCCATCCACCGAAGGTCAGTCCCATCTGGGGGACCGGCATGTCCCTCTCGGGCTTGATCTTCATGTCCAGGCGCACCGGCCACGCCCGCTCGCCCGCGTCGACGCTCAATTCCCAGTCAAACTGCTCCTGGGTGAACAGCATCCGGTGAACCGTGCGATCGCCCTGCCGCTCCTCGCCCAGATACCTGGCCGAATCGACGCCCTCCAGCAGGCTCTCCACCGCGTCTTCCGACAGCAGCGAGTGGAGAAACATCATCGCGCCGCCGCCCCTGGACATGAACAGGCCGGCCTGCTCGATGGTGTCCTCCACCGTCTCCGGAGCGTCCTGGACGCTGTACTTGTTCTCCCCGGGCAGCCAGATGGTCAGTTTCTTGCCGTCATTGATGATGGTGACGCCCCCCGCGCCCGCGGCACCCGCCTGGTCGGCGTCCTTCTTGCGGAAGGCGAACTTCCCCGGCCGGCTGACGGCCAGGTCGTAGTTCGCGCTCATGTCCACCTTCATGCCCGGCATCTCGAACTTCATGACCGACGCCACGTCGGTACGGAATGATTTGGCCTCCTTGAGCGTCCTGGCCGTCGCCTCCAGCATCTGCCGGCACTTCGGCTCGATGCCCTCGCCCTGCTGGGCACCGGTTGTCCGCACCAGCAGCAGGAGCCCGGCGACGATCGCAACGCACAACGGAACCCCGATCAGCCACGTCTTCCGGAACCGCATGTGAACCTCCGTTTCAGGATGGACCCGCCTACCCCTGGGAAACCCCCATCATCCTTCGGAAGGGGAGCGGGAGCAAGCCCCTCAGTGTCGCAGGGCTATCGTATATAAATCGCCCGCCCCCGCGCGGGGCGTTCAGGAACGTGGGTTGGGCAGATGAATCGGCATTCCATCATCTGGACAGGACCGCGTTTGCGGGTCAGGAATCGCGTTCCATTTTTAGATGCGATCGCCCTGGGCGCGGCCCCCGCGGGCCGTTCCGCTCTTTGGCCCCGAAGGGGGTCTCGGCCTGTAGCCGCTACTCGTTTCCCCTGCCACATTCTGCCCGCCCCATCCCGCCCCATCGGGGCGGCGGCCTGTA
>CAYVVX010000065.1:0-13160 GCA_964455315.1 uncultured Planctomycetales bacterium
CGTGACCACCAACGCTCGTTCTGCACTCAGGCAGTTCAATTCAGGGCACTTTGCGCCGAAGTACGTCGAACTGGCTCAGACACTGCTGCGCCAGATTGCCCGGCAGGGGCTTCGGCCTGGAGACCGACTGGGGACGGAAGTTGAACTGGTCAGCAAGTACAAGCTGAGCAGGGTAACGGTCCGCCAGGCCCTGGCCATGCTTGAGAAGGAAGGATTCATTTCCCGGGAGAAAGCCCGCGGCACGTTTGTAAAGGCTTCGCTTGATCAGCGGCGGCATCTCGAGTTGATCCGAGGCACCGTCGTGGTGGTGTGCTCGAACGAGCAGGCCAGCCACGCCGAGGACGACATCGCCTTCGCGACGGTTCTCCGCTCCATGGAACGTACGCTGGCCAAGAGCGGGTTCAATGTGCAGATCATGGGCATCGGCGAGGATGAGCATGCGGACTTCTCCCGTCTGCAACGGCTGGCCCTGCGGGAGGATGTCGAGGGCATCTGCACCATCGGACCGTGCCTCGAACGGTACCACGAGCTGCGCTTTACCACGCCGGTAGTGACTTCCTGCAGTCCGTACGCAAGCCGTCTGCCGCTCGTCCGGCAGGACGTGCGCGAAGTCTCGGTGGAATGTGTTCGCCACCTGCTCGAGCGGGGGCATCGCGAGATCGCGATGCTGTGCGGGGCGTGGGTGGATCAGAAGGCGTTTGCGATCTTCGCCGAAGGATACCAGCAGGCGTTCGAGGCCGCGGGACTGCGCTATCGCCGAAGCCTCATCTACCACGCCTACCCGGGCGAGCCCCTCGAAAAACTGACTCGTGAGATTCTCCAGGATGTAGCCCGGCCCACCGCGCTGTTCGCGGAGAACTGGCAGGTCTGCCGTGTCGTCCTGGCCGTCGCACAGGAGTTGGACCTGCGCATTCCGGAGGATCTGTCGCTCATTGCCTACGGTCAGAATGTGCTTCAGATCGTGTCGCCGGTCGCCGTCACCGCCTACGTGCCTGACACGGAACGAATCGGGGATGCGGTCGCGCAGTTGCTGCTGGACCTGACCGATTCTCAGCCTGTGCCTCAGGAGCCGATCGCCGTGCCCGGCAAATTGATCGAGCGCGATTCGGTTCGTCCGTTGACTTCATAGGCCCGATGGCCGCGAAGTGGCGCGGGTCAAGCATTCAGAGTCCTGTCCTGGAGGAAGAAAGATGTTCCGGACGAAAACGATCATCCTCGCCGCGCTGGTGACCACAATGGCCTGGCAGCAGGGGCGGGCGGCCGAGTTGTGGCGTTCCACGTTCGATGTCGAGGGCGGTTTCGATGGCATGACCGAGTTTCAGGACGGCAATCCGGGAAAGGCGATGTTGGATCCCTCGGGGGCGGCCGGCGGGAGTTTGCCGGTTCAACTCGAAGACGGCATCACCTTCGGCGGCCAGCACGACAAGGGAGGGCGACTCCTGGGCGGCGAAGTCAACCCCTTCGCCACCAGTTTCAGCGGCTACTACAAGTTCGCCTGGTCTCAGTTGGCGGAAACGTCAGCCGAGGTCTACACCGCGGCCGGCTTTCTGGGCGACAGCCAGGTCCACATCAGCCGGGAGTTCATCGGCACCGTCATGCGGCATAAGAAGGAGGGCAGCGACTACCAGGTCAACATCGGCGGGTACTTTGGTGGCGTCGGGATCGGCTACTCCGGATACAAGGCGGGCAGCTTCGTGAATCTCGGGCCCGCGGCCCTGGGGACGACTTACCAGCTGGTGGTCGGCTTCGATGCCCCCACCCATGTCCTTCATATCGCCATGTACGATGGCTCCGGGAACCTGCTCGCTGACAATGTGGGCGACCTGGACAGCGGTTCGGACTACCCGAATCTGCACATTCTCAGTCAGGCGGTGCTGGACTCCGATCTGAACGCGACCCGGCTCAAGTATCTGGGCTGGCAGGACTACATCGGCAGTGCGAATCTGCAGACCATCGTATGGGATGTGGATACCGTCGCCTACTTTGACGATGCGAATGAAGCCTTCACTGCTGTCGAGAGCGTAGGGTCGTCCACGGGAGCCTGCTGTCAGACCGGGGGTGCATGCGCGGACGGCGAGACCGCTTTGGATTGCGCCGCGGTCGGCGGCACCTATCAGGGGGATGGCTCCACCTGCGCGATGGTGAGTTGCCCGCCACCTCCCACCAGCGCCTGTTGTCTGCCGGACGACACCTGCTCGGGCGCCCTGGGTCAGGCGGCATGCGAGGATGCGGGAGGGGCCTGGCGCGGCCCCTGCGCGACCTGCGACACGACCACCTGCGATGCGGACGGCCAGATGTGGAAGCAGACGTTTGATGCCGACCGCGGCTGCCTGGTGGACATCTATGACCAGGTGACGGCAAAGCGGATGATCGGACCCGCGTCGAACGGGCGCGTCCAGATCACAACGTGGGATAACACCACCAACCAGTTCACGCCCGACAAGGCTGGTGCCCCCATCGGCACCACGCTGCATTCGACGGATTCGTTCAGTGCCCTCTACGAGTTCAACTGGGCGTCGCTGAACACCGCCGAGGCCGCGGCCTACGAGGGCATCGGCTTCCTGGGCTCCTCCCAGCCCTACCAGACGCGCGTGATCTGCGGCGCGACGCTTCGCCACTGGAAAGTGGAGGCTGACTATTACGTGGCCCTGGACGTGGCCCTGGGGACGTTCGGCTACAGCGATTTTCTTCGCCAGGCGGGGGATTCGATCCACCTGGGTACCAACCCATTTGGCCAGGATTTCTCCATCGCCATCGGATTCTGTGCCCCGTCCAAGACCCTGAGGGTCGCCCTCTATGACCTCTCAGGCGAACTGCTGACACTGAATGAAGCGGATGTGACGCAGATTCCCTCGGGAGCCGGAAACCAGCAGAACGAGCTGAATGCCCTCGCGGTCGATTTCATCGGCTGGGAAGATTACACCGCCAACGGGGGCGATGTCGCCACGGTCTGGCAGGTGGATTCCCTTTCCTACTTCAACACCGCGATCGGTGCATTCAACGCCGTCGAGGGAGCGACCCCGCTGCCGGTGACGGGAGCGTGCTGCCTGCCGGATGCGACCTGCCTGGATGTCGCCGACGAGGCCGCCTGCACCCTGGCGGGGGGCATCTTCCACGGTGTCTGTACGACGTGTGCGACGACCGCCTGCCCGCTGGTCTGCAGCCTTCCGTTCGCCGACGCGGACGAGGACGGCGACGTGGATTCGGATGACTTCGCCGCTTTCCAGCGTTGTTTCACGGGTCCCGCCGGATCGGTATCCACGGACTGCCGCTGCTTTGATCGGCCCGAAAATGACTCACCCGACGGCGATGTAGATGTCAACGACTACCTCAAGTTCAGGGCGTGTCAGAGCGGGGCGACCGTGCCCGCCGACCCGCAATGCGAGACCAATTGATCCTTCTCATCTGCAGCGAAGAGGAGCCCATGACAGCTTCTGGGATTGCGGAGGCCGACAGCGTCATCCGTACACTTGCCCGGGACCGTCTGCCCGGGTTCAGCCTTCAGCAGGCGTTCTACAATTCGCCCGAGGTGTTCGGTCGCGACATTGAACGGGTGTACCTGCGCCACTGGCTCTTCGCCGGCCCGGTCTGCCGCATCCCTCGTGCCGGTGACTACTTCCTTTACGAGATCGCCGGCGAGTCAGTCATCGTCATTCGTGGCACGGATGGCAGCGTCAACGCCTTGTTGAACGTATGCCGCCATCGGGGCTCGCGCCTGTGTCAAGCCGAGGCCGGCCGCGTGAAGCGGTTCGTGTGTCCCTACCACGCATGGACCTACGGCACCGATGGTGAGTTCCTCGGGGCGCGGCATCTTCCTGATGGATTCGACGCGGGCGATCACGGCCTGCATCGCTGCCACGTGCGGGTGGTCAGCGGCTTCATCTTCGTGTGTCTGGCAACCCAGCCCCCCGGGTTCGACCGGATTGCCGAGGACATCGACACCTTCTTCGGATTGCACCGGCTTGAGCGGGCCCAGATTGCGCAGCACGGCCGCCACGTGGTGGAGGCCAACTGGAAGGTGGTTGTCGAGAACTTCTCCGAGTGCTATCACTGCGCTCCCGCCCATCCGGAACTCGCCAAGGTCATGTCCTACGTGCGGGCGTTTGATTCGGAGACTGCGGCCGAGCAACGCGCGGCGTACACGGCGCAGTGGGAACAGCAGGTCAAGGCCCGGGGAAATCCCGCGGGACGTGTCGGCAGTCTCGCCGGTGTGCAGCATGAGGTGGTGCGCATTCCCATTCGGGAGGGGTTTCTGACCCAGAGCCGCGACGGCCTGCCGGTGGCGCCGCTGATGGGGGAGTTCCGCGAGTACGACGGCGGCGTGACCGCCACCCAGTTTTTCCCCTTCAACTGGCTGGTCGCCTGCAACGATTACGCGATGCTGCCGCGCATTACACCGCTGTCGCCTTCGCAGACAGAGATCGAGGTGATCTGGCTGGTGAAAGAGGGTGCAGTTGCCGGGACGGACTATGACATCGAGGCGCTCACGTGGCTGTGGCAGCACACAATCGAGCAGGACGCGCGGATCTGCGAGGGCAATCAGAAGGGCATCAATAGCCGCTGGTACCGACCGGGTCCCTACACCAAGATGGAAACATCGGTGGAATGCTTCGTCAAGTGGTACCTTGGCGAGGTCACCTGACCACTCACACCTCGCTCAGCCGGAGCGCCCTGGGCGGACGCCGGTTGTGCCTGGGGTCCAACTCCACCGGCTCGTGCACAGAATCACGATCGATCCCTGTGCAGGCGATCAGGCCGATCACGCGTTCATGGCCACACGAAAGCCGATGCAGTCAAAACGTCCGTCCGTGGGATCCTCGTGCCGGTAGGCGCAGCAGAGGACGGTCATGTCAGCTGACTTGAATGACCCGCCGCGGCAGATCGGATTGAGCCGGACATCCTTGATGAGCGTATCGTCATAGCACATCCTGGCATGATCTTCCCGGACCAGCTGGTCGTAACACTCTTCGCACCAGTTCCACATGGAGCCGGCCATGTCGTGTACGCCGTAGCCGTTCGCAGCGAAGGAGCCCACGGGTCGTGGCTTGCCGCCGGGATTGTTGCAGTCGGCGCGGCCTTCCGGGGGCTCGTCTCCCCAGGGAAAGCGCTTGCCGGCCAGGCCACCGCGGGCGGCCTTCTCAAACTCCGCGTCGCGGACCAGTCGGTAGGGCTTGCCGGTCGTCCTTGCCAGCCACTGCACATGGCGTACCGCGTCGATCCAGCTCACGTAGGCTGCGGGCGCCCGCGGGTCGCTGAATCGATCATCTTTACGCAGTTCCTCACAGATGGCGTAGCCGGTTTCATCGGCGAAACGCAGATACTCGCCCACGGTGACCGGGTACTTCCCGATCCTGAACGCGGGCACTTCCAGCGTCCGTTGTTTCCACGGATGCGGCAGCTTCGAATCAGCGGGAAAGCCGGGCACGCCGAGCGTCACCGGACCGGCGGGGATGAGCACCATCGCGGGTTCCATCAGTTCACCTCCCGAACCCTGAGTTCGCGCAGTTGTTCGCTGCTCTTGACGATGGCATGGAAAGTGCGCACGGTGCGTACCTCCTCCTCGATCGTGGCCGCGGTGTAGGTGCGCTCACCCCTGCATGCCTCCAGGAAGTGCCGCATTTCACGGAGATAGCACGACTCGTAGGTGAATCGTGGTGACTCCGCGGCGGGGATGTGGCCGGAATCTGCCCGCTTCCTGGCCAGGATGTCCGTCATCTCGCGGCTGGCCACCATGGCCGCCTCCCAATCGCCTGCCTGATCGAACGGGGCCTCCACCGTCTGGGTTGCCGCCTGGTCGTAGATGCGAATCGTGGGCAGATTCTGATGCCATTCGATGGTTCCGCCTTCGCCGACAATGCGCAGGTGCCTCCCGATCGTGCCGCGCTCGATGATGTCGTGGTGAAAAAAGCCGCGGCAGCCGCTCGCGAATGTGAGCAGCGCATCATGCGTGTCGGGACCGTTGATCTCCAGCGAACTGACCTTGCTGAGCCGCGCCTGCACGGAATCGACCTCGCCGAGCCACCACTGAATCGGTCCGAACTCATGAAGGATCATGTCCAGGCCGGCGCCCCCGAGCGCGGCGTCCCGGGCGTAGAACTTGCGGTAGTCCTCGTAGGGATGCCAGTCGGCCAGGTGATTGCCCAGGCTGTACTCGAAGTACAGGGGCTTGCCGATGCGCTGCTGCTGAAGCAGGTCGCGGATCAGTCGGAAGGGCGGATAGTAGCGGATCGTGCAGCTCACCCCGAGCACGCCGGGGTAGTCCCGGGACCGCCCAGCAACCTCGGCGAGCTTGTTCAGATCGAGAACAAAGGGAAGCTCGGCAAACACGTGCAGATTTCTTTCCATCGCCTGAAGCACGTACGGTTCGTGCAGTGCGGGGGGCGTCGAGATGGTCATCACCTCGGGCCGTTCTGCAAGGGCTGCCTGGATATCCGTGAATCCGGGGACACCGAACGCCTGTGCGACTTCCGCGCAGCGATCGGCCTCCGGTTCAAAGAGGATCACCTGACCGGGATTCAGATGGGTGAGATCCCGCAATCGTCGCCGCCCCATGGATCCGCCGCCGATGGCTAATACTTTCATTGAAGCACCTCTCCTGTTGGTTGGTCCCCCGGTTCATGTACCTCGCGAATCGTCTGCCTACCGTGTGCCGCGCGATGGTTCCAGCCCCATCCCCTGCAGGAAATCCCGCAACTTCTTCATCTCCTCCTCGTCCAGAGACGCTTCGGGCCTGCGCAGATATCGTTGGGCGACTCCGAACAGCTCCAGGATCCCGCGCCACTGGGCATGGAACGGCTTGGGTTGCGACAGGCAGAAGTCGAACAATGGGTTATCGTACTTGACCACGATCTCGCGGGCCGCGGCCAGGTCGTTCTGCTGCACTGCATTCCAGAACCGGACGGCGATCCTGGGCTCGAAGGTGGCAAACGTGCTGAGATAGCCGTTCATGCCATAGAACTGGCCGACCATGAAGCGCCACTTCTGACCGCCGCCGAACACGGCGAAACGCTGCCCGAACCTGGTCTGAAGATCGACCATGTACTTCTCGGTCACGTCCTCCTTGATGCCCACGATGGAATCGATCCTGGCGAGCCGCTCAAGCAGGGCGGTCGAAAACTTGCCGTGCAGCACCATGCCAAGCGAGGTGCTGTCGGCGATGCGTTGATAATGCTCGACCAGGGTCTCCTCGTTGCCCTGCGGCACGAGCACCTGCACACCGTCAGCCCCCACAGATTCGGCGAATTTCGCGTAGTCGATCGCCCTCGCCGTCCACCATGCATTGGTTGCGGCGATGGCGGTGCCCTTGCCGCCGGCCGCCTCGACCAGGGTTCGGGTGAGCTGCTTGATTTCGTCATAGCTGAGCACGTGAAACTGGCTGTCGCCGGCGGTGAGCTCGAACGCGACGATGCCCGCGTCCAGACCGCGGCGGATCATGTTGTCCACCCCGGCGGAATCCACCCGGTCTTCGCGGGTGAACGAGGTTGGAACGGCCAGAATCGGCCCGCGGATGGCGGCCTTCAGCGCAGCGGGTGAAATCACCTTTCTGGTGGGGGGCGAGGCGGGCTGGGCGCGTAAGCGCGACGCTCCACAGAAGAGTGTGGCGCCGGCTACCGCGGAGCCCAGGACTTGCCGACGTGAAAGTGCATGCACGGGATCGGGCATTTCATGCTCCTGCTCGGGGTGAACTGTTCTCAGTATCCGCCCGTGGCGGACGTACCGCTCAATCGGCTTCGGTCGGTCAGGAAAGGGGCGGCTTGCGATGGCCCTCGCGGTTCAACCAGGCAGACCAGCGGGGCCGTCCACATCCAGCTTGATTCGCGAGCCGCCGGCTCCCAGTCGACCAGAACAATGGACGAGACCAGCCGGAGAGTACTCACTGCGCGTGCTCTGGCCCCGACACGGCCGGCCGCCAATCAGAATGAAGGCGGCGTGGCGGGCTGCCGGCACGGTGAAGTCGACCTGCCCGAGTGAGGACGGCGCGAGGGGCCATTCTGGAAGCGCGCAGGTCATGGACGCTCCGGTCTCAAAACTCGCGGATGGCGAGGTGTTCCATCACGCGATGCTTGGTTTCCTTCTGCCCGTCGATCTGATCAAGCAACAGCTTCCCGGCGCTGTATCCGAACTCATACCCGGGCCACACGAGCACGGTGGAGCCAGGCAGCAGGGGTTCCTGGGCCTCACTGATCACGTCGTAGGCAATGTGCGTGCGGTTGCCGAACGCCGCGTGCAACCAGCCGGCCATCACCGATCCCGTGCAGACGATCGCACTGGGAGCATTGACCGAACGCAGCAGGTGTTGTGTCTGGGCCATGGCCCGATCGCGATCGAAGGGAACGGTCAGTACCAGATCACGCCGGTCTTCTTCCGAGTTCAACCCGGCCTCGCCCAGCGCTCGCTGATGTCCGCGCAGCCGATCCTCGTGGCCGGCCACACGGGGAGTGCCGATGATCTGGGCGATCCGCCGGTATCCCCGGGTCAGCAGGTGTTTGGTGAGCGCATGGTGAGCCGCTTCCTCGTCACTGGAGACAAAGCTCAGGTCGATCCCATCCTCGACGTGGCCCAGGACCACGACCGGACACCGCTGTCTGTGGAAGAATCGCTTGACCTCGACCGGCGCGGTGAGCAGGCAGAAGCCGGCGTGGCCGCCGTACTCCAGCAGGTCGGTCAGGTAGCTCTCGGACTCGGTTTCGAAAAGCAGCTCGTCCGGGAACTCGATGCTGATCGAGGTGGCCGGGAGGGCGCTGCGCAGGCCGTCCAGGATCGATGAGATGTTCTGGTGAAAAGACGGGGCGACCGGTCGGTGGGTGGGCCAGAGGACCAGGATCCGGCGCGTACGGGCAGGTGCGGGTCGGGCCCGACGGCGGGTTCCCGGCGGACGCGGACGGACCACGACCGTTCCGCGGCCGCGTTCCGACACCACGAGCTGTTCCTGGGCAAGCCGGGCCAGGGCCCGCTGCGCGGTCACGAAGCTGACGCCGTACTCCTCCACGACCTTGCGCACGGTCAGGAACCGATCGCCCGCGCGATAGGCTCCCTCGCCCAGGCGGGCCTTCAGCCGTTCGGCCAGTTGAAAGAACACCGGCACCGGGGAACTGCGATCGATTTCGCGCTTGTGCGGCACAGGACCGTCCCTGAGAGGCGACGCTTGCAATTGATATGGTGTTCTATATCATAAGCGAAGTTGGTCGTCAAGGCCGAATGTCCGCTCTTTCGGAGGATGCATGATGGGCAGCAACATGGCGTGGCGGTTCAGCGGTCGCGAGCTCGACTACGTCAGGGAAGTTCTCGAGTCTGGGTTCGGGAGCTCCACCAGCGGCAACATGTGCCAGCGGCTCGAAGCGGCTTTCGCGCAACGTTTCGGCGTCCGCTACGCGGTTACGTTCAACTCGGGCACTTCCACGCTGCATGCCGCCCTGGCCGCGTTCGGCGTTGGCCCCGGCGACGAGGTCATCGTGCCGGCGCTGACCGTGATCTCCTGTGCCTCGGTGGTTCTCTTCCAGAACGCGGTGCCGGTCTTCGCCGACATCGATCCCGAGACGTTCGAGATGGATCCGGCCGATGTCGCTCGAAAGATCACCCCGCGTACCAGGGCGATCATGCCGGTGGCACTGTACGGCCTGGCTCCGGACATGGACCCGATTCTTGAACTGGCCCGCAAACACAACCTGCGGATCATCGAGGACTGTGCCCAGTGCGTGCTTGGCGAGTACAAGGGCCGGCTGGTCGGCACCATGGGTGACGTGGCCAGCTTCAGCTTCGAGAACTCCAAGCATCTGTCGACGGGTGACGGCGGCATCGACATCATGAACGACGAGGAACTCGCCATCGCGGTTCGCAAGTTCTGCTGCCTGGGATTCCGCACCATCGGTGCCGGCGACGGGCGGGTGCGGCTCACCAAGGACATGTTCCAGGATCCCGAGTTCAAGCGCCACGATCAGTTCGGCTGGCAATACCGCATGCCCGAAGTCGCGGCAGCGGTCGGCCTGGCTCAACTCGAACGCATCGACTTTTTTGTAAACATGCGCAAGGAAATGGCCCGCCGTTACCAGGAAACGATCGGCGATTCGTGGATGCTTCGCCCCCAGCACGTACCCGATCACTGCGTGAGCTCCTACTGGACCTTCGCCGCGCGGTTTGAGGGCGGGAGCAAGGGCATTGCATGGAAGGAGTTTCGCGCGAAGTACGTGGAGAACGGCGGCGACGGGATCTATGCCGCCTGGCGACTGCTTTACGACGAGCCCTTCATCAACCAGATGAGCTTCTACGGCAAGGGCTGCCCGACCGCATGCCCGCACTATCAGGGCACCTTCAACGTGTCGACCGGGCAATGCCCCAATGCCGAGCGCGTCCAGCCCAAGATCATGCAGTTGACCACCAATCAGGCCGGCAAGGTCGAGCAGGACCGGCAGTGCGCGGCGCTGCGAAAGACATTGCAGCATTTCGGTGGGTAAGCGAGCGGGCTTTGCCCTGGGTTGATATGCTCGTCTGATTGGCTTGCGGCAACCGATCGATCGCGCGGACGGTCACGCCCATCGACATCCAGGCCGAGTTTATCTTCACGCTCAAGCGCGGACTCTGCTCGCAGACATGGGACTTATCGGTCACTCGTAACTCTTCACCCATCTGCAACGCCTCACGCCGGTAGCGGCGGCAGTTTACCGGTGGTGACGTAGTCGCGGAGGGCCTGACCACAATGGGTCATTGTTGCCCGGCCCAGGGTCGAGTGACAGCCTGCTTCCCCCGGCTTGTGGCTGGTGGAGCTGATATGTTACGCCGCTCTCGGGCTCACGGCTGGGAGCGGTTTTTTGATGCGCAGGCCGCCGGATGTGGCGCACGTCACAGGGGGCAAAGTCGGCCGGCCGGCGGAGGTCGTGGCGGATCAGTCGGGTGCAGCAACGGGGGACAGATCACCATTCGGCGGAGCAGTTGTGCTCGTTCTCGCCTGGGAGGCGCCCGATGGAGTCTCCGGGCACTTTCCCAACCGGCAGATTCGTGGCATACTCAATCCTGCCTTCTACTTCGCGCCCTGCTCACGAGTGGATCTGGCGCACGCGATGCGGCAGAGCCTCGGGGAGGTGCATGCCGCGATCGACTCCGCTCGGCCCGCGCCTGTTGGGGGCGGAAGATCGAACAGTGGGTTCCGGTTCCAGCGCGTTTGAGGCAAGCACGAACGTGCACAGCATCATGGAGCGATAGCGTGTCGCCTGCTCTTCGAACATGCCACGTAATCTGTTTGTGTGCCGGCCTGGCACTGCCAGCCGGCGCCATCGCCGGGTCCACCGTGCAGCAGTTCGACCGCGATGCCGTCCTGGGAACATCCTACCGCCTCATCGTCGTCTGTACCTCGGAAAGCGAGGCCGAGCAGTTCGACAAGACGGTCATGGCCGAGATCGAACGGCTCCGAATCATCTTCAGCACCTATGATCCGACGAGCCAGATCAGCAGGCTCAACACCCAGGGGCAGATCGCCGGCGCCGCTCCGGAGCTGCTCGACGTGCTTGGGCTCTACGACCGGTGGCGGGCGCGATCAGGCGGCGTGCTCGACGCCGGCATCGGCGAGCTTCTCGACCTGTGGTCCCGGGCGGAGAAGGCCAACCAGCTCCCGGCCGCAGCCGCGATCGAGCCGCTCGTCGCGGCGACGAAGCGACCCTCATGGAGGGTGAACCCGGGCGCCCGGTCGGTCACGCTGGTGCCCGGTCGACGGTTGAACGTGGATGCCGTCGCCAAGGGGTACATTATTGACAAGGCCGTGACCGCGGGAATGCAGAAGCACCGTGCGGTCACCGGTGTTCTGCTCGACATCGGTGGAGATGTTCTTGTTCGAGGTGAGTACGCGTCGCCGATGCCCGGAGAATCCCGGGAAGGCGACGGACGATGGCGCCTCGGCATTGCGGATCCGTTGCACTCGCAGGATAACGCTGCACCGCTGACGCAACTTCTCCTGCGCGACCAGGCCGTTGCCAGCAGCGGAGACTACGAACGTTTTTTCACCATCGGGGGAAAGCGCTACCCACGCATCCTCGATCCACGTACCGGTTATCCCATCAAGGCGGTTCACAGCGCCACGGTCGTGGCGCCGGACGCTGCCACCGCGGACGCGCTGGCGACCATCCTGTGCATTCTGCCGGTGCCCGAAGGGCTCGACCTGATCGGTTCAACGCGGGGCACAGAATGTCTGATCGTTTCCGCCGATGGGAAGCAGCACCGCAGTGATGGATTCCCCGCGCTTGAGGCTGCTTCCCCGGCCTCATCCGGCTCAGTGCATGGTGATGATGATTCCTGGCCCAGCGGTTTTGCAATGACGATTTCGCTTACGCTTCCTTCAATCAAGGCACGCAACTACAAGCGTCCGTATGTGGCGGTGTGGATTGAGGACGGAGCCGGCCGCATCGTGCGAACGGTGGAACTGTGGGGCAAGAAGCCGAAGTACGTCAAGGATCTCCCCGGGTGGTGGAAGGCGTCAGGGCGGAGCGAAGACCTGGTCCAGGCGATCAGTCGGGCGACACGATCCCCCGGACGGTACCGCCTGGTATGGGACGGCAAGGACAACGAGGGATCGCAGGTGTCGCCGGGGGAATACGTCGTCTGTGCCGAGGTCGCCCGCGAGCACGGCGGGCATGAACTGCTTCGCGGCACCATTGATTGCCGGGGAAAGCCCGTTCATCTATCACTGAAGCCGAGGGTGGAATTTGCGGCGGTCGAGTTGAGCTTCGGGCCACGGGAGAACGCGCCATGAACGGCCGTTGGCGGTCCGTTGTGGCTCTCTGCCGTACGGTTCATATTTACCTGACCCTGTTCAGCCTGGTGCTGATGATCTTTTTCGCACTGACCGGGGTGATGCTGGTGCACGGGGATCGGCTTGGCCTGTTCGAGCCCAGCATGACGCAGGTCACCGGCACCATTCCCGCCTCCATGCTGACCGAGCCGGATCGACTGGCGATCGTTGAGTACCTGCGCTCAAGCCTGGGTGCAGCCGGGGCGATGCAGAGCTTCGAGAGCGATGCGGACGAACTGCGCGTGGTCTTCAATCGTCCCAGCCGGCGTGATGAGGCGATCATCAGCCGCAGCAACGGCGATGTGACCCTTGAGGTTGAAGAGCACGGTGCTGCCGCCATCCTCACCGACCTTCACAAGGACTTCGCGTCAGGGCCGTGGTGGTG
>CAYVVX010000066.1:0-13138 GCA_964455315.1 uncultured Planctomycetales bacterium
CGAACCGTGAGCCGCTGCCCCCGCGTGACAGGCTCATCAGCGGCTCGGCGGTCGAGTCGCTCGACGCCGCGTAGATCACCGTGCCCTGCTGCCGCTGGTTGACCTGCAGGTTGACGGTGCTCTTGCTGGTATCGATCAGCAGCCGGGCCGTGACCATCCCCGCGGGCAGTCCGGACACGGTGGCGAGAGCCCTGCGCGTACTGGCACTCTGGCGTTCATGGAGGGTCAGCCGCTGGGTGCCATCGGGCTGGAGCTGCAGGGTGACCTGCAGCCGCCCGTTGATCCCGCCGGCCCGCCCCGGGTTGAGGTTGACGGTCGGTCCGTCGCCGCCCATGTCGGCGTTGCTGAACACCACCGTCGCCGTGATCAGCGTGCCGGTGACGCTCAGCGGATTCCGCGCATCCAGCGTGTTCTGGGCGTCCCAGACGCCGCCGCTGAGGTTGCCGGTGGCGAAGGCGGAGCCGCCACGGCGGACCCAGTCGCCGGTCCCGTCGCCGTTGATGTCCAGCAGCGTAGGGTCGGAGCTGAAGTCGGCGTGCCAGTAACCGTTGGGCACCTGTGGAAGGTTGAGCGGCGTCACGCTGTCCTCCACCTGGGCATTCAGTCCTCCGGACGTGTGCAGCTTCACGCGAACGCCCTCGATAAACGTGCGGGTGGCCGACTGGGCCAGGCCGGGCTGCGAGATGGTGCCGGTGATGGTATAGCGCAGCGTCTTGCCCGACTCGTAGGTCCACGAGCCGCCGCTGTTGGTGGTGGTCAGGAGCCCCCTGGGATACGCCTGGTCAAGTCGGATGTTGGCGGACGGATTGCCGCTGTTGGGGTGCCGGAATACCAGGCACAAACCCTGTCCCGGGGTAAGGTCATTCACTGAGTTGAAGTTGAGGTAGTACCACGCCTGCGAAGTCGTCAAAGCTGACTCCGGGATGAGGTAGGACTCCAGGATGGTACCGGTGGGCTTGTTGGAGCCGTCGGCAGTGCGAAGTTCTATGTAGAAGTTATTGTCGGCGTTGCCGTCCCGCTTGGCCTCGAAGTAAGCGCGCGAGACCTTCCAGCTCAGCGCATTCGGGAATGCCCCAAAATCGGGCTGGAAGTGTTGTCCACACCACTCCTTGTCCTTCACCTTGTACTCGTTCAGATTGAAGGCCCCTGTGTAACTGGCCAGCGTCATCTCGGCGCTCTCGATTGGTGGCCCGGGGTAGGATTCCACCGCGGGGCGGGTCAGGTAGGTGAAGTCCAGGGCATCCACGCCCTCGATGACCTCAACCGCGGTTGCCCCGTTGTAGGCGCGGGTCAGCGGGTCACCGCTCTTACCGGCCCAGGCGTAGCGGATACGCTCGTGCCTGCCGTCGCCGTCGCGATCGGCAACCGTGAACGCGATGGCATTCGCGCCCCGCTCGCTGATGAACAGGGCGTTCTGGAGTTCGGCCAGCAGGCTGCCCGCCAGCCGGGTATTGGTGTTCCGTTCGATGCCCATCTCCTCGGTGCGAGGCAGGCTGCGTGTCGAGACGACGATGGCCGAGGCGATCCCGGCCAGCAGCAAACCACTGACCACCATGCTGACGGCGAGTTCGGCGAGCGTGGTCGCACGGCGCAGGTGGCGCCGTCGGGCCGCCCTCTGAAGCGGGAGGCGGGGGGCATGATCCGCTGCCGGGCCGCGCGCTGGGCTGCTCACTTCCATGTCGCCTCCCCGGTCTTCTCGTCGTAGGTGATCGTCCGAGTCTGGTAGCCGGTGGCGATGACGACCGTGCCGCCGCCGTCGGGTACGCCGTAGCCGTCGAAGATGAGGCTGGCATCGCCGTTGAAGTCCGCGCTGACCAGCGTCACCTGGTAGGGGCGTTCGTCGAGATCCACACGGTAGTCTCGTCCGGAATGGTCCAGGTCACTGACCCCGGCGATGATGTAGGCGTGGGCCAGTGGTACGAAAGTGATGGTGCGCGAGGCACTGGCGGCCCGGGCCGTTTCGCGAAGCATGGTCAGCTCGCGGGAGATGCGCCTGGACGCGGCGTCGGCCCGATAGCCAGCCGCGGCGTTGACAAACCGCGGCACCGCCACCGCGGAAAGCAGGCCGATAATCAGCACCACCATGACCAGCTCGATCAGCGTGTATCCGGTCTGCCGGCGAGTCCTGGCCCGCGAACGCATGGCGATGTGGTCCCCGTCCCGCGGATGCGGGGTTTTTCGGACGATGCCCGGTTCCACCGGCGCGCGGGAACGCGCCCGGTCATCGGGGATATCGACCGGATGCGCGCGTGTATTGACGGCTTTGCGGCGACGTTCTCAGCGCAGCTTACCGAGCAGTTCCAGCGAGGGGAGATGTTGCGGGTCGATCTGCAGGGCTCGCGAAAGGGCCTCGCGGGCCCGCTCGACATCGTTGGCCTGGAGCAGGATCGTGGCCCGCGTGTAGGGGTAATCGACGACCGACGGCGCCAGCGCCTCGGCCTTGTACATGGCCATGACGGCCGGCTCGACGTGCCCCAGCCGGGACTCGGCCAACGCCAGGTTGTACCAGAACCGCGGGATGCCGGGATCGCGCTCGGCGGCGGCGGCGAGCGCGTCGCGGGCCTCCGGGAGCCGGCCCTGTTCGGCATAGAGCAGCCCCAGCCCGTAACGATGCAGCCCCGCATCGGGCTCGATCTCCGTCGCCTTGCGCATCTGTTCGATGGCCGGCCCCATCCGGCCCATCCCGCTGAGCACCACCGCGAAGTCATGCCGGAAACCGGCCGCCCCGGGATCCCAGCGGATGGCCTTCTCGAACCAGGGGATGGCCTGCTCGGGCTGCTGCCGGGCGGCGAAGTAGTGGGCCCACTGGAACGCGCCCAGCGGCTGATCCTGGTTGATTCGCAGAGAGTCCATGAGCTCCGCATGGACCGGATGTGTCTCCGGCAAGGTCGATCGCATCGCCCAGGCGGCCTTGAGGCGTACCAGCCGCACGGGATGGTCGAGGCTGTCGGCGGTATGCTCCGCCGCCGTGGGATAGATCCCGGCGAGGGCCTCGATGGCCGTCGCACGGATCAGCGGATGCTCATCGTGTACGAGCTGCTCAATCTTCGACACGCCCTGCATGAACCGGTCGGGGGTATCCACGCGTCCCAGGGCGGCGACCAGGAAGCGGATGTAGACCGCCCGCCAGGTGGGATTGGGCTCCTTCTCGAACCGGTCCAGCAGGGGCGCGATGGCGGCGGTATCGCCGTTCCGGATCGACGCCAGCAGTCGGGTGCGCTGCCGCGCCGGGCGGTCGAGGCGATCCCCGTACCATTCGACGGCCTTCTCGATGGACCAGTCCACTCCCTCCTTCTCATGGCATCGGGTGCAGGCGTTGGGAATCCCGAATTCCCTGGTCATCAGCGGATCGGGGACGGTCATGCCGTGATCGTGGCGCGGGTGCCGCTCCATGTAGTGCGTCACGGGCATGTGGCAGTCGATGCAGTACCAGCCGGGCGTCTCCGGGGCGTGGTGGCTGTGGGCATCGGAGTCGATGGCGATCTTCTTGGTGACGGGCTGCTCGTGGCAGCGCAGGCAGAGCTTGTTGCCGGGCAGGTTCACCTTGCCGGTGTGGTAGTGATGGCAGTCCACGCAGCGGACGTTCTGGCCGTGCATGTAGCTGAGCATGAAGGGGACGTATTCGAAATCCTCATCGCGGACCTGCCCGTCGGGGTAGAACACGTCGGTGGCGTCGGGCAGGGTCGGCTCGAAATGGTCGAGGTACGCCTCGCCGGGTTGGAACCGGCCGGTCAGGTCGCCGCGGCGGGTGTGGCATGCACCGCAGGTCGCGAAGTGCTGATCGCGGTCGACATACTCGAGGGTCGGATCGCCGCTGAGCCCCTCGTGATCGTGCTGCCAGATGACGTGCGGCTTCATCGGCCCGTGACACTGCTCGCAGCCGACACCGAGCTCGGCATACGTCGAGGCATAGGCATCGGTCTCGGGCTGGTAGTTCTTGCGGAAGTCGGTGGTGTGGCAGGTCGCGCACATCGCGTTCCAGTTCATGCCCCGCTGCGTCCAGTGTCCCCATTCCCAGTGCTGGCGGGCCTGGTCGCCGTAGACGTTGAACCACTCCTTCCTGGCGGGGTCCCAGGCCAGCTCGGTGGCCTGCAGCCGGCCGCCGGGAAAGGGAATCAGGTACTGCCAGAGGGGGAAGACGGCCAACGCCTGGACCGGCTCGAAGTCGTGCGGCTGGCCGTCGGGCCCGGTGGTGGTCAGCGCGAAACGCCCGTCCCGGACCTGGGCGGTGGCGGACTCTTTGCCGTGGGCGATGGTGTGCGCGGGGTCGAATGCCGGCCCGTCAAGCTCGGGATCGATCGGGCGCTGGGCTTTGGCATGGTGCGAGCCGGACCAATCCCGGGCGGCGTCGGCGTGACAATCGATGCAGCTCGCCGAGCCCGCGTACAGCAGAGAGGAGGGCAACATGGCCGGCGGCGCGCCGGCTTCGCGGGTGGTACTGACCGGTGTGGCGACATCAGTGTCCGCGTCAGACGCGGGTCCGGAACGCTGTTCATCGCGGCATCCGGCCGCCATGACGCAGAGGCCCAGGAGCAACGGGAGCCGGAACCGATGGTGTGAATCGCGGTGCATCGGCGGGAGTATACCGCGTATTGGCGCGCAGGTCAGGGTGGGGCGGATCGCGGATGAATCAGCTCATGCTCACGGCGACCGCGGTGATGTCATCCTTCGGCCAGGCGTCGGCGGGCAGGTCCATCGCCTGGGCGCGGATTTCCGCCAGCGCGGCTTCCGGACCGTCCTCGGCCAGGTGAAGAATCCACGGCGAGCCGAGGATGCCGGCCTGCGGATCCATGGGATGCTTGCCCAGCAGCAGGGCTTCGAGCCCGTCGGTGTAGAACAGCAGCAGGTCGCCGGGTTCACAGAGGTGCTCGACGGTCTCGAAATGCGGGTTGTTGATCGCCCCGATCAGGCTGCCTTCGCTGACCATCTGGATGGGCGCCTGTCCGGGACGGATCAGGATGGGATAGGGCAGCCCTCCGCGCGACCAGCGCAGCGTGCGCGTGGAGCGGCTGAACACCGCGTGCAGGCCGGTGATGAACTGGCACTGGCTGAGATTGGCCTTGAGCATGTCCCGATTGAGCCGCGAGAGCAGGTCGGACGGTTCGATGATGCGGTAGTGCCCGTCGACGAACTCGCTGCCTCGGAAGGCGGACTTGACCAGCATGGTCAACAGCGCCGCGGGCAGGCCGTGCCCGGTGGCATCGGCCAGGGAGAGGCTCAGGTGCTCCGCATCGAGCCGGGAGATGTCGTAGATGTCGCCGCTGACCTGGTCCGCGGGCAGGAAGAGCGTCGAGATCGACAGCGGCGCGGTCTCCTGGGTGGGCACCGGCAGGAGATCCTGTTGAAGCCGGCTGGCCAGTCGAAGCTGCTCGACGAAGTGTTCGGTGCCGGAGGTCAGCTCCAGGTCGCGCCGCCGGAGCCGCTCGATCTCCTCGCGCATCCGCTTGAGCGGATCGCGAAGCTCGCACAGGGCCTTGATCCGGCCGGTCAGTTCATCGGCATTGAGGAAGCCGCGATCGCCTGCCGGTTCGGGAAAGGGGGGGGCGATGCCGGTTCCGGCGTCTGCCGGCGAGGTGGTGCCCGGCGACGACGACGTCGATCCGATTCGCAGTCTCGGCGGGATGACCAGTGTTCCGCAGGCGTGGTCGCTGGCGTTGGCGAGGATGCGGTCGAGGGAGTCGGGCCCGCCGCCTTCACCACTGAGAATGACACAGGCATCCGCGGTCCGGCTCACGCCGCTGGTGAGGGCCTTGTCCATGGAGCGATACGAGACCCTGGCCCCCAGCCGTGTGAGCGCGGTCTTCAAGGGTGCGGGCACCTGGGTTCGATCCACGATGAGTTCGATATGGGGGTTCTGCACCGATGGGTCCGCCTTGCCCGGCGAGCCGCGCCTGCGTCCCGGAAGTGACCACGACCCGCGTCGGTCGCCGCGCCAAGCTCACCCATTCATTCGGACGCCCGCGATGAAAACTTAACCAGCAGGTGCAAGGAAGCGCGGAATTATTGGAATGGCGGAGAGTCGTCCGCGGGCCCGGGCCAAAAACGTGCCGGCGGGGCAGGCATCAGAACTGCTCGCTACGGGTTGAGGGTGATCCTGGCGGTACCGTCCGGCTGGGTGAAGCGAACCAGCAGGGCCCGGCGCTGCGGATCGTACCACCAGCCCGGTTCGGCACGGGCCGCGGGCCAGGAACCCTCCCCCCGGCCCAGTTGCTTCCCGTCCAGGTCGATCGACGCCGGCTGATCGACGCCGACCACGAGCAGCTCATTCGCCTGTCCGGCCGGGAAGCTGAGCGTCGCCGACCAGCGGGTTCCGCCTGTCGGTGGGTCCAGTCGGGCGGGCGGCCCCCAACCGCTGACGTGCCAGCTCTCGGTCAGTCCGGGTCGGCGCAGAACGCGCGTCCACGGTTCGGTCATGTCCGGCACCCGTTCCTGGGCCTGCAGGCAGTTCAGCGGCAGCATCGCCCCGAGGTACGCGGGCTGGCAGTAGTTCTTGCGCAGATCCCACGAATCGGGATAGAGCCCGACCCAGGGCGGCTTGTCCAGCATCTGCTGCTCGCCGCTGGCGACCACGCCGTCGGCGATATAGCGCAGCACGGGATCGGGGCGGACCTTGTCCAGATCGATCACCTTCCAGGCCCACTCCAGCCCGCACCACTGCACCAGCACGCCGAACCAGTTGATCACATAGAACGTCGGCCCCAGCACCGGCACCGTGCCGTAAGGGGTAACCTGCGGCTGAGCATTGAGGTATCCGTCCGCCAGGGGCAGGAACTCGTTCGGGCGGGCGGTCTTGTCATGCCCGATGATCAGCAGCCCGCTGTTCTCCTCGATGGGCACGTGCCAGGAATAGACGAAGGCCGCGCCGGTCCAGGCCCAGTAGGCGGCATCGTCAAGATACGTCGGGTCGCCGGTAAGTTCGTAACCGAGCCGATAAGCTTCGACGGCCAGCGCAGCCGCGCGGATGTCGGGGATCTGCTGATGCACTTCCCAGACCTGGGCGCCGCGCGGCACGCGAAAGCCGCGCATGGCCTTCAGGGCTCGTACCGCGCTTTCGGCGGCCTTCGCATCGCCGCTGAGCAGGGCGTGGCGCAGCAGCGGCAGCAGCGGCTGGACGCAGGTGCCCAGGCTGGTCGAATCGTCCTCGCCGAGCGAGTCGTGCACGCCGTCGGTGAACTCGCGGGCCTGCCTGCGCATCTGCTCGGTGTTGCGGAACGGCCAGGTGCCGTCGGGCCGCAACGTGCTCATCGCCGATGTGGCCGGACCGTCGTTGCGAATCCGCAGGCTCAGCGGCGTCATCAGCTCGATGATGTTGGTGTCCTGGAGCTGGTGCTGTTCGACCCACTGTGCGTCTCCGGAGATGCCGGCATGGGCGATCAACTCCGCCGGGAACAGCGGGTGGCGACGGCTCTCCTTCTCGAGGTGGAACCATGTGTGACGCCAGCCGTTCTCCTCCGGCCAGAACATGGTCTCGCCGAAGTTGCGGGCGATCATGTCGTAGGTGGCTTTGGCATCACGCGGCAGCGGCGGGGCGGTGGGGGTTCCGAAGAGCTGGTACCAGCGCTGCGCGGTCAGCGCCACCGGCAAATCCGGCTCGGCGTACAGCACGTACTCCAGCACCACCGGCTCGTCACGGGCGGTGATGAACGGCTTGCGGGCGAGATCCTCGTTCTCGCGGGCCCAGCGCGGGATGGTGGGCACGGACAGCCGCATGAGATGGTTCTCCTGCCGATCGAGGAAATTCGGCGAGGCGAAGGTCGCCGTCGGCATGGTCTCGTCGCCCGCCCAGCGCTGCAGCGGATGCCACATCAGTGCTGCGGTGATCTCGCGGGTCTCGACGGCCATCACCGGCACCGTCACCTTGTACGGATGCGGCGCCCAGCGGTCGGCGAACTTGCGGCCCACGGCGCGCTCGCTCGACGAGGCCCAGCCGGGCTCCAGGAACTCCAGGCCGCCGAACAGGCCGAAGCGCCGCAGCGTCGGAGAGGCCTCGGCACGCGGATCGCTCCAGTCGCCCGGCCGGTCGGCGCCGTCCCCGCAGGCCCGCAATACCGGCCCGGAAAACTTGAGCAGCTTCCCGCCGCCGGTACAGAGCAGCGAGGCTTGAACGCGAATGAACTCCAGGCCGTCTTTCTCCTCCAGTGAGAGAGTCACATCCGCCCGCCAGTTCCCGTCGATGTCGATCTTCTCCACGAGCCGGACGCGGCGCTCGTCCTTCGCGTCGACGGTCATGGCCGGCTGGCGGTGGATGATGCGGCCGTCGCGCTCCTGGTAGACCACTTCGATCAGCGGCATCAGCCAGCCGGCGTGCTGCCACGCATCTCCACGGCGCACCATCCACCTGGCCGCGCCGAACCGCCGCCCGTCCGGCGATGGCACGAAATCCAGCCGCGTCCGCTCGGAACGCAGCACCGGCTCGAGCGGTACGGCCTGCCCCTGGCCGGTGATGACCGACGTCTCCAGTTCCTGCAGAACCTCACCCTGGGACGAGCGGAGGGTTGCGTGGGCGTGATGCACGCCCGGCCGTTCAAAGTTCAGCACCGTGATCGACTCCGCGGCCCGCAGCCTGGGATCGAGGTTGAGCCTGCTCTCCCTGGTCGGTTCGTGAAGCGTGAGGTCATAGGCTCCCTCGGGCGATCGACCGCCGATGTGCTTGATCGCGATCAGCGCGGGCTGACCCCGGCCGGCGATGCCCTGCAATGCCAGCGGTGCGAAGCGGGTTTCCAGTACCGTTTGCGGGTGCACTAGTGTGACCTCGTCGATCTCGACGCGCCCGTCGGTGTTGTGATTGAACGTGTCGATGCGCACCGAGATCAGCGTCCGTTCGAGATCGGCGATCGTGCCGAGCTCGAACTCCAGCTCGCTGAACGTCTCCGGCATCAGCCCCTGGCCCCCGGCCGTCGAAGTGACGGTCTGGCTCAGCGCCTGTCGTTCGCTGTGGACGGGGTCATCCCGCGTGGCCCAGTAGACCTGGACGAAACCGTTGCGGTCGCCGCGCAGCCTGACCCGCAGGGCGAGTCCGTCCATGGGCACCTCGATCGGCGGACCTACCAGGAAAGCGTCTGCACCGGTGATGCGGGCGCGGAGGACGCCGTCGGCCACCTCGAGGTGGTCCAGGGCGTTGCCGATGGTCCAGCCTTCGGACTCGCCGGGTGTATCGAAGCTCCAGCGGGCGACCACTTTGTCGGCCAGGCTGGAGCCCACCGGGCGGGTCGCGGCGGCGGCGTCGGCCGCGGTGACGGGCGACACGGCGGCGGCGATGATCAACGCTGTGAAACAGGCGCCGGCAGGCGACATCGTCTCCATCCTCCCAGGGTTCACGGCGATCTGTAGGAGCAGGTCTGTTTTACCGGTGGAGGTGGGCGACGTACAGGGCGGGCTCTGGCCGGGCGCCACGCGGCGGCAACCGAGAGATTCGCGGTGGGGCACCCGCGATGCTTATCCGCACAGCATCACGCCTTCCCTCGATTCCGCGCCCGCCTTAGCATGCTTTGCATGGCGACGGACGACGCGATGCGGGTGCTGGTGTTTGAGGGGCCGGGACGGATCGTCCTGCGCGACTGGCCGCGGCCGGTGCCCGGACCCGGCGAGGTTCGCGTCGCGGTGCATACCGCCACCATCTGCGGCACGGACGTGCGCATCGTCAGCGGGCGCAAGACGCGCGATGTGCGGGTGGGTTTTCCCATCGGGCACGAATGCGCGGGGGTGATTTCCGCGGTGGGGGAGGGGATCAGCGACCTTCATGTGGGGCAGCGCGTCGGTGTCTGCGTGGTGGTGTCCTGCGGCGAATGCGAATTCTGCAACGCGGATGCCGAGAACCTCTGCGAGCAGCGCATCACGCTCGGCTACCACACCGATGGCTGCTTCGCCGGGGAGATACTCATCCCGGCTCACGCCGTCGCACGCGGGAACGTGTTCCCGCTGCCCGACCACGTCTCCTTCGAGTCGGGATCGCTGCTCGAGCCGATGGCCTGCTGCATCAACGGCCAGCGCGAGATGGGCCTGCTCCCTGACGCGGAGCCTGCCGGGGAAGCCACCGGCGTCGCAGCCGGGTCATCCGCTCGGTGTGGCACCGGCGTCTCGCCGGTGTCTTCGCAAGTGCGGAGTCATGCTTCCCCGGGTTCCCTGCTCATCTTCGGCGCCGGGCCGATCGGGCTGATGCACCTGCTGCTGGCCAGGGCGACCGGTGCGGTCGGGCGGATCACGGTCATCGAGCCGCGCGAGCATCGCCGGGAATTCGCGAAAGCGTGCGGCGCCGGCGAGGTGCTTGCGCCGGAGGAATTCACGCCGCGCGGCGACTTCGACGCGGTGATCCTCGCCATCGGCGCCCCCGAACTGGTGCCGGTGGCGATCCAGGCGACCCGGCCGCGCGGGCGGATCAGCCTGTTCGCTGGTTTTGACGCCGGGGCATCGACGGTCATCGATCCCAACGCGATCCACTACCGCCAGCTCCGCGTCACCGGCGCCTCCGAGTCCCGCCGCCGCGACTACGCCGAAGCCCTGTCGCTGGTTGCCGCCGGTAAGCTTGATCTTGCCCGGCTGATCACCCATCGCTTCCCGCTGGAAGCCGGCGAACAGGCCTTCCGCATCGCCGCCGATGGCTCGGCGGTCAAGGTGGCGTTCGACGTGGCAACTTGAGCCCGAACTCCGGGGTTGCCGGTCTGCAACGCGTGCGCACGTCGGGCCCCCGAGCCACTTGAATCAGCAAGACGGCCCTTTATCACTCACCTTCACCGGGTTCTGTGTTCGCCGTGCCGGCCGGCTTCGTCGCGGTGTCGACGTTGAGCTTGACCAGCCGCCCGCGCGTGCGGCGCTTGACCTCCAGTCGGAGGTCGCCGCCCGCGGAGGTGAGCCGCTCGAAGTCCGCCACCGACTTCACCGGTTCATCGTTGACATGGGTCACGATCTCATAGGGCATCATGCCCGCGACGGCCGTCTTGCTGCCGGCTTCGACTTTGGACACGATCACGCCGGGCTCGTCGTCGGGCTTCTGGAAGTAGCGGCGGACCTCGTAGGTCAGGTCGCGCACGGTGAGCCCCAGCGGTTCGGACTTGTACTTCGCGGCCGAGTTGTAATGTGACGGCCCGGGCACGACCTCGAGCGCGATGTTGAGCAGTTTTCCGTCGCGCCACAGGTCGGCGGTATACGGCGTCTGGAAGCCCAGGTCGGTCAGCGAGCGCGTGAAGGTGTTCTCCACCGACGCCCACGGCTGCGGCAGCCGCTCGAAGATCTCCGGCGGATACTGCCCGCTCTCCAGCTCATCCCAGGGAAAGTCATTCATGCTGAAGTAGCTGTCGTCCTGCATGTTGACTTCCAGCGGGCGCGGCTGACCCTCCACGTGCAGCCGCAGCAGCACGTCGCCGGTCTGCACACCGGCCTTCGCGGCCGGCGACTCAGGATAGATGTAGGTCACCAATGCCCCGGACTCGCCGTCGTTGGTCATGTCGGAGACGTTGTTCAGCCGGGCCAGTTCGGCATCCAGCGGCTGCAGCTCGACGCCCATCCAGGCCAGGCGGTTCTCCTCCTCCTCGGTCAGCGGCACGTTGTTCGGGTCGCTGTTGGCATCGAGATCCTTGAGCGCTTCCAGCAGGTACGCCACTGGCGTGGCCAGCATCTCGTCGTAGCTCCACTCGTCGCGAACGGTGACCTTCTTGCGCCGCTGCACCGGCAGGGAGACCAGCCCGCCCTCGTCGTCAAAGATGAACATCTCATCGCTGAGGCTGGTCGACTCCGGGTAGATGGCGTTGCGGAAGCCGGACTGGAAGCCCGAGAGCCGGGCGTGCAGGTAGTACGCGGTGCGCTGCTGGCCCTTCATGGACACCTCGGCGGAGAGCAGAAGCTGATGGAGCAGCGACCTGAGCGGTTTCGACGATACCGTCACCGCGCCCTTCAGCGGTTTGTCCAGCGTCGCCAGCAGGCAGCCGTAGTCGGTGAGTGTGCGGTTGAACGTGGCCGTGACCGGCTCGCCGGCCGCGGGCTGGACGGTGATGCGCTCCAGGCGCGCGGTGGTACGCGCGGGCAGGTTCGCCAGCACCAGCAGCCGCTTCTCGTCGAGCAGCACGCCCAGCACATCCAGCGAGGTCGCATCCTCATCCAGGTCGTTGCCGTAGCGGCGGTAGGAATACCTGTTCTCGGCATTCGTCTTGGGGCTGCGGAAACCCAGCGTGACGTGCGGCAGGCCGCGGTCGCAGGCAACCTCGAGATCCCTGAGCCGCTTCTCCATGGTGGCCGCGTCGGTGGTCGGCCAGGTGGTCGGTGAGGTCTTCCAGGACAGATCGGTCGGGCCCTCTCCGGTCATGGTGATCGCCACCGGCGTGCCCTCGGTATCGAGGATCAGGGCGTTGCTTTCCAGGGCGATGAACTTCCTGCCGGTTTCGGTGACGGTGGTGTGCTTGCCGGCCCCCTGGATGGTGATCGCCCAGGTGCCGTTCGATGGCCCATAGCTGACCGCGAGGTATCCATTGCCCTGGCCGGAGGCGAAGCTCAGCGGCTTGCTGCCGGCCAGGGGCTTCGCGACGTCGAGAAGCAGACCGCTCTGCCGGTCGGCGTAGCCTGCGATGCTCGCGTCGGCGACGCGGTCGCGGAAGCGCACCCGGACGGACTTGACGAAGCGCGGATGAATCATCGGGTCGGGCACCAGCACGCGCTGCTCGGCGATCAGGAAGCCGCCCGACTCGAGCGGGCGCTCGTCAGCGATCAGTTCCATGACGTCGGTGCTGTGGAACTGCCCGCAGTTGGGGCAGCGCTCCGCGTAGCCGGACGCCTGCGGCGGCTGCCCCTTGTCGTATCGCAGCTCGAATTCCACCTTGACCAGCGACGGAGCCAGCGCGTCGGCGATGGCCGACTTCTGCGCGGTGGTGGTCTCGGGGTCGGCCGAAAGCGCCGCGATGGTCAGACAGCTCAACAGAGAAAGCATGATGGTCTCCTGTCAATCGCAAGTTCGATGAACCGCTCTTATCGGTAGCGTCGTATCCCCCGTCGGAACGTGTACCGAGGGTTGAAACATGGCCACGACAGGCACGGGAAGCATGGCGTGCGACCGAGTGGGTTTCCCCGGATTCCTGGTACGAGCCTTCGTGGCGATTCTCTCTGTACTACTATCCATCACATTCTTCGTCTCCCGCAAAGATTTTTCACGCTG
>CAYVVX010000067.1:0-1823 GCA_964455315.1 uncultured Planctomycetales bacterium
GGAGCCGGCGGCGGCAGTGCCGGACAGCCAAGCGGGGTTGCGGGGGATCGATGCCCAGGGTGTACTTGTGTATGACCCTGGCGAGAACGCGGTGGCGGCACCGGACGTTCCTGCAGCGGCTGGTGCCGGACGTGCGGGAACGCAGGGCGCGGGTGGTTCCGGCGGCGCGGTGCGGTGCCGGCTGGTCGACTACGTGGACTTCACGGCGGAGGGGCGGGGATTCGCGGATGACGGCGGATCGCGGGTTATAGAACTTCCTGGAGGGAAGTTCCGCGTGACGGCGGTGCCGCGGCGGTTCGAGCTGAAGTGGTTCAGCTATCGCATCCGCACGGCCGACGAGGCGGGGAAAGCGCATCTGCTGGTGTACGAGCTGCCGAACGACCGGGAGCGGTACACGACGGTGTCGCTGACGGTACCCGAAGGGTCGGCGTGGTCGCCTCCCTACACGGGACAGGAGCGGGTCAAGGTCGACCCCTGGAAGATCTCGCAGGAACCGCTGTGGTACGAGCCGGACGTGGGGCTGAGCGTCTACACCGGGCGGGAGCTGCCGGTGGATGGCGAGCCGTTCACGTCGCAGTTCGTGTTCTATCCCAAGGCGGCGGAGATGGTGCTGACGGTATCGGCGAGCGGGTGGGATCTGCACCTGGTGGAAGCCAGCGGCGGGGCGGTGTCGCGGGTGTGGGTGTTCGAGATTCTCGATGACCTGGGCAAGCACCGGCCGGAGATCCTGGAGCCGGAAACGGAGCGACCGCGGCGGTTGGGCGTGTACACGACGCATCCGTGGTATTTCCTGGCTCACTACGGTGTGCCGCCGCACACGCCGGAGCAGCGGCGGGCGTCGCTGGAGCGGATGTGCGACCTGCTGGCATTCTGTGGGATGAACTTCCTGGAGTTCAACGCCATCAACGGGGCAGATCGCGCCGGCCGGGCGTGGTATCCGGGCAGCTATTACCAGCAGCTTGGAGCCGATCTGCTGACGGAGCTGCCGGAGGTGGCCGCTGAGCGGGGCATCGAGCTGGTGCCGGTGGTGACCTCGATCACGGCGCCGCGCAGGAACGCGGAAGAGCACGGGTTCTCGCGGCTCTCATTCCAGGTTCCGGCCGACCCCAAGGCTGATCCGCGGGCATTTGAGAACCAGGCCCCCGATCCGCTGCGGCCCGAGGTGCAGGCGTGGCTGATCCGGCACCTGGTGGAGATCGCGGAGCGGAGCCGCGCGGCGGGCAATATCGCCGGGGTGGGTTTCAGAGTCAACGGGAAGATCGGCACCTGCTATATCTCGGGCGAGGACAAGTCGCGCGGGCATATCCGGGTGCTCACGGCGGACGAAGTGGGCTATTCGGAGTGGAACCTGAGCGAGTTCCGGGCCGACAGCGGGCTGGCGGTTCCCGAGGGATCGCTGGAGGCTTACGAGTGGCTGCGCGGCGATGCGAAGCGGTGGGATGCATGGCTGAGCTTTCGATGTCGCCGGACGCATGACTTCTGGCTGCGGGCCCGGGATGCGATCCGGGCGGTGCGGCGCGACTGGACGCTGTACGTGCTGACCGATCTGCCTTCGGAAGTGCCGGCCACCAACATCCAATGGCCCGGCGCAGGTCATGCCGACGCGGAGCGGATCACGCTGGATCTGCTGCGGGCCCACGGGCTGGACCCACGGCTGTTCGCGGAGGACGAGGGGATCGTGATCCAGCGGGTGATGATGGTGGACAGCGACCGGTTCTTCTCCAAGTGGGGCGAGACTTTCGGGGAGAATCCGGAGCGATATCGCGACTTTCACGAGCAGCCGTTCCTGCCCGGGCTGTACCGCACGCCCGGCGGCAGCGCGA
>CAYVVX010000067.1:1833-13057 GCA_964455315.1 uncultured Planctomycetales bacterium
AGAGCCGTATCACCCGCAGGGCGAATTCGGGCCGAATCGAGAGGGCTTCGGGCTGCGCACGGCGACGGCGACCGCGGCGATGCGGGGGTTCTTCCGCCCGATGGTCAAGGCGCTGCAGGCCGGCAACGACGACACCATGGTGCTGACCGGCTGGGAGCGGCCGACGCTGGGGCACGAGCACGATCTGCGGGGCTTCGCGCAGGCGATGCGGGCCCTGCCGGTGGTGCGGCCGGAGCGGCTGGAAGTGGTATCGGGAGGGGATGGCGGCGTGACGGCCGGGTGGTACGGGGATCGCGTCGGCGTGATCAACGCGACGGATCAGGCCCGGCGGGTGACGGTGCAATTGAAGGAGCCACCGGGGGAGCCGGTACGGTTGCGCGATGTTTGCGGCGGGGAGGTTGAAGTGACAGGCAGGGGCATGTTTACGATCGACCTTCAGGCGTGGTCGGTGCGGACTTTGATCGGGGAGCACACGCGCGGCGAGGCATCGGGGCGATAGCCTGTGTGGCGGGTGGCTGGTTCTTCGGCCACCTGGGTCAGCGGGGTTCTCCGGCGTAGCGGGCGAAATCCGGGGCGAGGGCGGCGAAGATGTCGCGCTGGAGCTCGGGTGAGTCGATGCGGCTCAGCAGGCAGTGGCAGGTGGTGGGGTCGGTGAAGTGGAGCAGGCGCCAGGGGCCGACGGTGACGCACTGGCCTTCGCGCCCGGCGACCTGGCAGTGGGATTCAGTGTGGACGCCGGTGCGGGTCTGGTCGGTCGGGGCGTGGAAGAAGACCACCAGCGGCTCGTCGTCGCGGCGGTAGCGGGCGGCGATGCCGGCGGAGCCCTCCAGGTCGAGCCGCCAGGCGCGGTCAAGCCGGTAGCCTCCGGGAAGTTCCTCGGGCAGGCGGAAGCGAAGCCGCGGGGCCTCGACCGACGCCCGGGTCGGCGGGAGATCGACGGCGCCGTAGTGGGTCAGGAATCGGTCCAGGGCGGCATCGACGTTGTCGGTCAGGCCGTCGAGCAGCAGGCTGTAGTCGATCACGGTGGCCCTGGCCTGCGGGGCGCCGAGGTTGGTCCACAGGATGATGGTCGATGCGGCGCCGAACATGAGGGCGATGCTGGCGGCCAAGGCCAGCGGTCGCCGCCAGGTCCGGCGGCTCGCGCGTATGGGCGGCGCGGGCGCGGCATCCTGGTCCAGATGTCGCTCGATGGCCGGCCAGAGCGTGGCTGGCAGGCTCGATCGGGCTCGCCGGCCTCCAGTCGTGCGATCAGTTCGCGCAGCCGAAGCAGTTCCGCCGTGCAGGCGGTGCAGCCTTTCGCATGGGCCTCCACCTGCATGGTGAGCTTGGCGGGAAGCTCGCCATCGAGGTAGCGGCCGGCAACGTCCTGTAGCCGATCGCAGTTCACGGTTCGTTCCTGATGCGCCTGCCACGGAAGGCGCCGATTGCGCCTCCAGGCCCGGAGCGGGTTAACTTCCCGCCGTTACCTGGTTGGATGCCGCCCGGGCCGTGGTTCTTCATCAGAAAGCTCCCTTTCCTCCAGCCGCTCGCGCAGCAGCCTGCGGGCCCGGTTCAGCGCCGAAGCGATGGTGCCGGGCGGCTTGCCCAGGGCCTCGGCCAGGGCGGCGTAGTCCAGCCCTGCCCGGTAGCGGAGCAGGAGGAGCTCGCGATCGGCGTCCGGCAGGGATTCCAGGGCCTCATCGAGATCCAGCCGTCGATCGACCGCCTGCAGGCCGGGATCGAGGGTGCGGTCGCCGGCGGCCTGTTCCAGGCGATGACCGGCGTCGGCGTGGAGCCTGGTCTTTCGCTTGCGGGACCGAAAAAACTGGAGTGCTTCGTTGACAGCGATGCGATGGAGCCAGGTGTCGACGGAGGCCCGCCCGTCGTACTGATCGAATCGCCGGAAGGCCAGCAGGTAGGTTTCCTGGGCCAGGTCGAAGGCGTCGTCCGGATCGCGGGTCATGCGCAGGAGGAGGCGATAGACGCGCTCGGAGGTCCGGGAAAAGAGAGCCTCCTGTGCCTTCCGGTCGCCCCGGCGGCAACCCGCGATGATCTCCTTCAGTTCCACGCGACCTCCCGCGGGCTCGAATCGGCGCCGGCGATGCCGGGGGGCTCATGGCGAGCCTGACCCGCGACGATGATACCCGTAGCGGGGCTTCGCGCGCAGTCGGCCCCCTGGTTGGCGGCGGGTCGAGGGGATGCGGAGACGGTCGATGAACGATGATCTGCAGGTCCATGACGTGATGAACCGCCGGCCGGTGACCATCGGTATGGATGCCACCCTGCTCGAAGCCCGCCGGCTGTTCCAGAGCCACCAGTTTCACCACCTGCTGGTGCTGGAGGCTGGCAGGTGTATCGGGGTGGTCTCCGACCGCGACCTGCTCAAGAACATCAGCCCGTTCATCGGCTCGCCGTTCAGCGAGCGCCCGCAGGATGTGGCCACGCTGCGCCGGCGCATCCACCAGGTGATGACCCGCAAGCTGATCTCGATCCCGTCTACGGCGGCGGTGCATGAGGCGGCCCGCCTGATGATCGAACGGAAGGTGTCCTGCCTACCGGTCATCGACGGTGAGCGGGATCTGGTGGGTATCGTGACACTTCGTGATCTGGTGCGGCACACGCTTCATGCGCCACCGGCAACCGCCGCATTCCCTACGTGACGATTAGAAGGCACCTTATCCGACGGCCGAACCCGGGGCGCGGTCTGCGACCGTGGGCCGGGCTCGATCTGCGTTTTCAATTCCTGCACGGTCGGCGTGAAAAACTTCTTGCCACCCGGTCCCGGCGGGGGGTACGATAGAGACCATGAGGATTCATGCTTTTCCAAAGGGCGGCCGGCTCGGATTCACCCTGATCGAAGTGCTGGTGGTGGTGGCCATCATCGCGGTGCTGATCGCGATCCTGCTGCCGTCGCTGTCCAAGGCGCGGGAGATCAGCCGGGCCACGTTGTGCGCGAACAACCTGCGGCAGCTCTCGGTGGGCTGGACGCTGTACGCCCAGCAGCACCAGGACTCGATCGTCGCGGGGCGTTTTCCGCGGCTGGCGGAACCGGACACCTACTTCGTGGGCAATGGCTACAAGTACCGGGCCCGCTGGTTCGCTATGCTGGGGGCCCAGGTGGGGCTGTACGCGTACAGGAAGCCGAGCCCGGAGCGGGCCGACGACAACACCCAGCCGGTGGACGGCGAGGTCTTCCTCGATCCCGTGGCGCCGGAGCGGAACAACACCCGCAATTACCCCTACGGTTACAACTTTCAGTTCCTCGGCAACGGGCGCAGCAAGGTCGGCGGCGCGCCCAGCGACTGGATCAACTGGCCGATGAAGCTCAACCGCGTGTCGCCGCCGTCGGGCACGGTGATGGCCGCGGACAGCATCGGGACGGCCGCCGCGGTGCCCCCCGCGGAGCGGCTCCCCTATGATCCGACCGGCGCGAATCCCGATCCGAAGCGGATCGGCGAGCACGGCTGGTCGCTGGATCCGCCGCGGCTGACCCCGGCCGGTGACTTCTGCAACGACGATTTCCGGGCCCCGAAGGTGGCGTCGCCGCAGTATCGCTCGGCGCCGGACCCGCGGCACCTGAACAAGGTCAACACGGTCTTCTGCGACGGGCACATCGAGCGGCTCACGCTCCCCGCGCTGGGCTACGTGGTCAACGCGGATGGCACGGTGCCGCTGATGGGCGAAGGCACCAACCGGCTGTTCTCCGGCAACGGGAAGGACGCGGACCCGCCGGTGATCGCGGCGCAGTAGGTTCAATCCGCCGCCGTGGACGACGCGGCGGACCCAGAGTACCGGCTTTGCAGCAAAGCCTCCAGATCATCCATCCACTTCTCATTGGCGTCGCTGCCCGGATCGCTGATAACCCGCATCAAACGTGGGAAGAAGGTGGGATCCTCCGTCGCCATCCGGTCGAGGTCACCGAGAGACGCAAGGAACTCAAACCTCCCCGCGAGTTTGATGCGACTGATGGACTCGCTTGAACCCGACATGCGCACACCTGCGGGAATGGCTGTTCGCGTAGCAGAATAGAACTGCCAGGAGTGCCGACAGGGCACTGCGTCATGAGCCTGCACGAACTCGGACTGCCGATTTATCTGAACCTGGGTGTTGTTGCGGAGGGGTATCCCGTACCAACTTGCCCAACGATAGTGCCGGTACGCCCCGCAATCGCGGCACGTGTCGCCGCCCTGCTCGCTCGCGTAACCGGCAACCAGCACGGCGATCAGCGTGAGAGCCGCACATATCCGGAGCGCAGAGTTGAGAAGGCGGCGTCGATCTGACGGTACTGGCGCCGCGTACTTCAGAAAGACCGGATCTGGCGGTTGGGATTGAGCGGCGGATTCATCATCCGGCGACATGGTTACCCCCGATGCAGAGCTCTCCTGCCAGCGTCACATCAACTCGGCCATCCACTCGCCATCGTGCTCGGGATTGCCGACCAAGCGCTGGTTGGTCACGTCAACCCAGAAGTCGAGCGTTTCAAGGGGGATCTGGCCGAGAAGAGTCTGGCAGCCGTCGGACAACTCCATGACCTCGACGCTGCAATCACGACCGTGAACGTGGAGCCGACCTCCGCGATAGACGTCCATCAGGAGCGGGCCGGTGACGGAACGGGTGGGACGCTTTCTGTCGAAAGTGAGCCCCAACAGTCTGACCAGCGGCTGCGGGAGACAGAGAAACGTCGCCCCGGTATCGACCAGGGCTTCCGCCTGAATCTCGCGGACCTGATCCGCCGCGAGTTCCCCGCGATCAACGCGCCAGCGATCCTCCACGTTCTGAACCGTGACGGGCACCAAGACGCGTCCCATGTCGACTCCGGGCTTGGGCTCAATGATGGTTGGGGGCATGATCTTCACCTCACCCGGATTGTACGCTCGGCGACCTGCCAGTAGCAAGAAGGGTCGCGCGAAGCCGCGCTGACGGGCGCGGCGTGCCGCCGGCCAGGCTGATCGGGCGCCGGCTGTCACGGGCAGGTCGCGGTGTTGAACAGTCCGAACTTGGTCAGGTTCAGGTCGACGATGTTGAAGATGGCGTCGAGGGTGATGTCGCTGCGGAAGTTGAGCCAGTTGATCGGCCGGAACACGGTGCCCTTGATGGTGTTCAGGTCGACGATGTTGACCGTGCCGTCGCCGTCCACGTCGCCGCGGAGCACCAGGAACTTGAAACTGGTTTCGGGAAGTTCCTCGTTTTCCGCCGGGTTGGTGGCCGTGCGGGTCAGCCCGCGCAGCGTGACCGTCAGGCAGCTCTTGTCGGGGACATCCTTGAGGCCGATGGTGAGCTGACGCATGTGCAGCATCAGGCTGGTGATGGTGCCGGCGGAGAGGGCGACCTCGTCGGTGGCGTTGTTGGCGCCGAAGGAGAGGTTGCCGTCGGTGGGGATGATGAACTGTCCCGGGGCGTGGAAGCCGACCACGATGGTCGTGGGCCCGAGATTACGGCACTCGACCGCGCGGGTCTGCCCGGGCAGCGGCCTGATCAGGTCGATGTCAAATTCCTGGCTGCCGTGGGTCTTGCGCGAGACGGCCGAGACGACGTTGGCCGGCGAGCCCGGCGGCGGCTCGAGGATGGTGATCGCGTCCTCGACCATCAGTTCCGGCGGGCACTTGCCGTTGGCGGCCCACAGATCATAGAAAACTTTGCCCATGCCCTGATTCGGATGCTTGTTGGCGTCGCGGAGGAACTCGACGTACTCCTTGCTGGTGGACTGGTAGTACAGCACTGCGTAGGCGGAGCGCGTGCCGGCCGGCATGGTCAGCGAGGTGACGTCGAAGTTATCGCCGGCGGCATAGGTAGCCCCGACCGGCGTGCCTCCGAACATGGCGTATTCGTCCGGCTTCCAGCCCTTCGGCGGGATGCGATTGTCCTTCAGAATCTTATTATTCAGTACAAAGTGGAAGCTCTCGCCAGCGGGCACGTCCCCGAGCCCCTGCGTGAGCCCCAGCTTGGCTTCGTACACTTTCAACTCGGGGTCGGTCTTGTCGAGCTTGCCGGTCGCCGCCTCGTAGTCACCAACCTTGCGCAGCGGGGCATGATTGGCGTCGCGGAACTCCACGTACAGCCACATGCGCCGTCCTTCCGGATAGCCGGTGGGCAGCTTGTGCCCGGTGCGGTTGGTGATCTTCACGTCGAGCTTGTCCCCGGTATAGTCCAGTTCCATGGTCGCCGCTCTGCGGAGCATGCTGCGGGCCCGCAGGGCGCCCCGGTTGAGGGCAGCCAGCAGGCTGTCGCGAACATCCTGCGGCAAGTTGCTGTACGGCGGGATCTGCACCAGCAGCGGAGGCAGCCAGACCGAGCCGCCGGTCAGGTCGTGGACCGGCATGTCGGGGCGGCTGTCGAAAATCACATTACAGCCGACCGCGTCGGCGTCGGGCATGTGACAGTCCTGACAGGCCTTGACGATCTTGTCGGCCTTGTTGCCGGCGAACTCGGGCTGCTCGACGCCATCGGTCGCATAAACGCTGTGCAGCCACTCGCTGTAGGTGCGCTCGATGGGCATCTGGTCCTTGGGGGAGAACCCGTCGGCCGGCTTGTTGGGATCGTTGGGCGTACCATCCAGCTTGAAGGCGGGGTTGCTCACGTCGTGGCAGGTGCCGCAGAAGGCCGCGTCGCGATGGAACTTCGACATGACCCCGAGATGGCCCTCGATATCGGGAATCTCAAACGGCCCGCGGCGGCGGGGCAGGACACGGTTGGGATCATCCTTGGGCAGCGACACCTTCGGATCATCAGGATCGATCACGAACATGCCGTTACCGAATGTGCCGGGCTTGTCATTGCCCAGTGCGGCCAGAATGGCCGTGTCGATGGCCGGGTTCTCATTGTCCGCGATCGGATCGACCATGCGGTGACAGATATCGCATGCCACGCCGATCCGGTCGGTGGCCAGGACGGCCCGACCGTCGGTGGGCGTTGAGCGCCCGTTCAGCCAGGCCTTGGGGATATGACAGCGCAGGCACAGATCTCCCGACTCGGGGGCGTCCTGGTTGGCAATCTGCAGACAAGCTTCGAACAATGGATCGACGGAGGCATGCGCCATCATCGAACCCAACCAGGTTTCGTATGGCCCGGTAGGGTTGTCTCCGGTGGCGTGGCAGTCCGCACAGCCGGCGTTGGGCGGGGTGTTGGTGGCGTTGACCGGGTCGTGGATGTCCAGCAGGCTGGTGAAATGCCCCAGCGGCTGGGTGCCGGGCAGATCGAAGTCGCGCAGGGTGGTGTTGACGATACCGCCACCGACCGAGTTGATGGTGAAGTTGCCGGTGGTGGCCTGGGCGTTGCGATTGTCGGCGTCTTTGATGATGACACGGATGCGGGCCTTGGTGGTGGGGCGGTTCGGAGGCCACCAGGTCAGGCTCGAGTTGGCGTCACCGTCGACCACGTTGAGGGCCACGGGCTTGAAGGTGGCCCCTTCGTCGAGGGACAGATAGACGTCGCTGCGGGTGGGGAAAGTCACCGGTGCGGCCGCGGTCCAGGTGATGTTGGTGGAGGTGGTCGGATTGGCCGGGGGAATGGTGTTCCCGGCGGTGAAGGTGTTCCCCGCGGTGGGCGCGGTGATGTTGACGGTCAGTGGGAACGCCGGGGTGACCAGGACGGCGACGATCAGCGCAGGCCACAGGGAACGCGGCCTGATGGCGCGAACGAGCGACATGATGACCTTCCTCCGAGGGCCGATGGGGAGCTCGGCGATGTGTTGGGCTGGCCCGAACAGCCAAGGTTGCATTCTACCGCTCCTGACCGCTGATTCAAGAACTTTTCCTGTGAAATGAGACTTTGCCAAGGGAATGGGAGGGCGCGAGCCGCGATCCCGTCAGGACCGGCGGCGGGTGTGCCGCTGGATTCGCGGTCTGCGGCGGCAGCGGTTATTCTTGGGAGGCAGGAGGTGTTTCGTGACCCGATGGGTATCGGTGTTGACGATGGCGCTGTTCTTCGGGCAGGGGGCGTACTCCCATGCGCTGGGGGCGGAGGAAGTTCGGGGGGCCTCCACCAGCGACACCCGACCGGCCGGGGCCGGGGGCCAGGAAGCTGCTTCTTCACAGCCGGCAGATCCGGAGTTTCGCCCGATCGGGACGGTTGGCCGGCGGGCCGGGCACCACGGCGCGGATCAGCCGCTGGTGGTGGCCGCGGTGTCGATCGAGAGCGACCGGCGGCACGTTCCCCAAAACCTGGAGAGCGTCGAGAAGTGGGCCCGCAAGGCGGCGGACGCGGGGGCGGAACTGGTGCTGTTCCCGGAGGCGGCGTTGAGCGGCTGGTGGGCCAGCCGGGAGGTGCGCAATCTGGGCGAGCCCCTGGACGGCCCGTCGATCACGCGGCTGATCAGGCTCGCGAAGGAACTGGGCATCGTCATGGCTGTGGGAATGACGGAGAAGGACGGAAAGAACGCGCACATCACCCACGTGCTGCTGGACGGCTCCGGGGTGATCGGGACGCACCGCAAGACCATCGTGTCGCCTGGCGAGGAGAAGTACTGGGATCGCGGCGACGATGCGAACGTGTTCGAGCTCTTCGGGTGGAAGGTCGGCATCGCGATCTGTTACGAAACGGTCAAGCCGGAGATGTGCCGGCGGCTCAAGGCCAACGGGGCGGAGATCGTGCTGGCCCCGTATGCGAACGGGACACGGCCGGAGGAGCTGAAGAACGGCAAGCGGCCTTATACGTACGCGCGGGCGAAGGAGAACGGCGTGTGGTACGTGGCCTGCGATGCGGTGCCGCATGACAAGGACGGCAAGATGGAGCCGGGCGCGGCGTACGTGATCAGCCCGGAGGGGGAGTTGAAGATCCTGACGCCGGAGGGCGCGACGGATGAGACGATGGTGGTCTTTTCCATACCGGCGAAGGACGGCACAACGCGCGACCGGTCGCAAGTGAGAAGCGAGAAATGAGCGAGGGTCGCTCGCGCCGGGCGGGTTTCAGGTGGAGCGTCGGGCATGGCGGCGATCAGCGATGAGGCCATCGTGCTGCGGCGGCTGGATTACTCGGAGACGTCGCAGGTGCTGGTGTTCCTGACCCGGGCCCACGGGCAGCGGCGGCTGATCGCCAAGGGCATCAAGCGAAGTACGAAGACGCGGTTCGCGGCGGCGATCGACATGCTGGAGCGGGGTCGGGTGCTGTTCTACGCGCGCAGCGACGGGGACCGGGCGCTGGGCACGCTGTCGGAGTGGCGGCAGGCGGAGCTGTACCTGGGGCTGCGGCGGGAGCTGTCGCGCTGGTACGGCGGGCAGTACGCGGCGGAAATCACCGCGGCGCTGACCGAGGAGGCCGACCCGCATCCGGAACTGTTCGATGCGCTGGCGGCGTTGCTGGCGCGGCTTGCGGAGCTGGAGGCGGACCCGGCGGACAAGCCGGACGCGGTGGCGCGGGCCCTGGTGAGGTATCAGCAGGGGCTCCTGACCTCGATAGGGCTGTATCCGGACCTGGCCCGGTGCGTGCCGTGCGGCAAGCCCGCGCCGATCGGCCGGGGAGCGTATTTCTCCGCCGGGCAGGGCGGACTGATCTGCCGGGACTGTGAGCCGACGGTGGCCGAGAAGCAGCGGGTCACGGCGGCGACGCTGACCGGGCTGCGCGGGGAGGACTGGGCCGAGGGAGCACCGGGCCGGGCATTCGCGCTGCTGGATTACACGATCGGGTATCATCTTGGACGCAAGCCGCAACTGTCCGGGATGATGCTGAACATGCTGCGGTCGGGTTGAGCGACCGCTGGATCATGCTGGGAGACCGGTGACACATGGAACATCGCAAGACAGGCGGGAGCGAATTGGAACTGCCGGTGGTCACGCTGGGAGCATGGGCCATCGGCGGTCTGTTCTGGGGCGGATCGGACGACGATGAAGCCATCCGGGCCATCCAGGCGTCGATCGAGGCCGGCGCGGACGCCGTCGACACGGCCCCGATCTACGGCTGCGGCCACAGCGAGACGGTGGTCGGTAAAGCCATCCAGGGCCGTCGCGACAAGGTCAAGGTCCTGACCAAGTGCGGCATCCGCTGGGACACCACCGAGGGCGAGTTCCATTTCACCATCAAGAGCCCGGAGGGCAGGGACGTCACCGCCCATCGCACGCTGACCGCGCACTCCGTGGCGACTGAATGCGAGAACAGCCTGAAACGGCTGGGCATCGAGACCATCGATCTGTACCAGGTGCACGCGCCCAGCGAAAATGCCACCGCGGAGGAGACCATGGGTGCCCTGATGCGCCTGAAGCAGGAGGGGAAGATCCGCGCGATCGGCGTGTCCAACTATAACAGCGAGCAGATGACCGCGGCGATGCAGCACGCCCCGCTGGTCTCCAATCAGATCCGCTACAACCTGCTGGACCGCCGGATCGAGGAAGACCCCTACCCATTCTGTCGTCGGCATGGGCTCGGCGTGATCGCCTACAGCCCGATGGCGATGGGCCTGCTCACCGGGAAGATCACCCCCGATCGCACGTTCCCGGAGTCCGACGTGCGCAGCAATCGGCCGTTGTTTTCCGTGGGCAACCGCCGCAAGGTGCTCGATGCGCTCGAGCAGGTTCGCGGCATCGCCGATCACCACAGGATCAGCTTCGCCCAACTCGCGGTGGCCTGGGTGATCGCCCAGCCGGGCATCACCACCGCCCTGGTGGGGGCGCGGAACGCGACGCAGGCGGAGGAGAATGCGGCCGCGGGGCGCGTGCGACTCAGTGCGGATGAGTTGAAGCGGATCGAGGCGGCTTTCGCGGGGATTGATGTGGAGAGGTAGGCATCGAGCGGGGTCAATCGGAATCCCCTTCGGCGTCCAGCGCTTCGGCCTGATCCCCGGCGTCGTGCCTGCCGATCCGGCGCACACCTCGCCGGCCGGCGCGGAGAATGAGGTATGAAACCAGCGCCGCCACGATGAATGTGCCTTGATGACGCCAGCCGAGGTTCTTCAACTCCACGCGGTCCACTTCCGGCGTAACGGGCACAAGGTGCTCACTGGTGATACGCACACTGGAGACCCGCCGGGCCGGTTGCGTCGCGGTGACGGGTGCCCTGACCGGCAGCATCGAGCGCCCGTCTGCGGATTCGACCAGTATCTCCGTGAAGTTGATATCGTCCATATCGTAATGAAGAGTCCGCGATTCCCCGGGACCGATCGCGAAGCGACAACGTTGCGGATTCGAAATCGTCAGCGGGATGGTGGGCAACATCATCGGCAGCAGTGCACGCTCGTGCCGGCCGTGAGGGATGCCGATCGGGGTAATCTCCACCGGAACACTGAGCCCGTTTGTGACGGTGAAACTGGCCTGGAAGG
>CAYVVX010000068.1:0-8673 GCA_964455315.1 uncultured Planctomycetales bacterium
GGTGCCCGATCTCGGCGCCCTCGACCGCCAGAATTGCTTCGGGCGGATCTGGTTGGCCTGGCACGAGAGCGGCCTGTTCATCGCCTGCCGCGTGAATGGCCGCAAGAGCCCGCTGCAGTGCGACCCCAAATCGTTCTGGAAGGGCGACAACCTCCGCCTCTGTACCGACATGCGCGACACCCGCGACATCAAGCGCGGCTCGCGCTTCTGCCAGCAGTTCTACTTTCTCCCGGCCGGCGGCGGCGCCAGGGGCCAGGATCCCGTCGCGGGCGGTGCGAAGCTGAATCGCGCCGCGGAAAACGGGCCCATCGCCCCGCCCGAGTCCATCGCCATCGCCGGCGGGCGCAGCGGATCGAGCTGGGCGATCGAGGCCCACGTCCCCGCCGATGTCCTCGCCGGCTTCGACCCGCGCGAACATCCCCGCATCGGCGTCTGCATCGTGCTGGAGGACATGGAACTCGGCCAGCAGGTGCTTACCGTCGGCGACGAACTGTACTGGTACATCGACCCGTCCACCTGGGCAACCGCGGTGCTGACGAAGAAGTGAGCCCCGTTTAGCCCCCTCGCGTGCGAGGGGTTCTTCGCCTGTGCCTCGCGTGCGAGGGGTTCTTCGCCTGTGCCTCGCGTGCGAGCGGTTCTTCGCCTGTGCCTCGCGTGCGAGGGGTTCTTCGCCTATGCCCCGCGTGCGAAGGATTCTTTACCCCAGCGTTGCAGAAAAGATCAACCACAGAGACACCGAGGCCACGGAGAAGATCGGCGACCGGATGAGCAAGTCGCCAACGCCGCAACCTCACCACAGGTGGGGTCCGCGACTTGTGGGTTCTGGCTCAAACCACCTCTTCTTTGTGCTCTTTGTGTCTCCGTGGTGCGCTCTTTTTTGCAACTGGAGGGTTTACCTATGCCTCGCGTGCGAAGGATTCTTTACCTATGCCCCGCGTGCGAGAGGTGTCTTGCCTGTGCCTCGGTTGCGGCGGAGATGAGTTACTGAACGACGCTCTTCTCTGCGTTCTCCGCGGCTCTGCGCGAATCCTTCGCTTTGGGCTGCGGGCAATCCCCTCGCCAGGTCATCTGCACTACGATCGATCAGAATCCTCGCGTCCCGCGAAGATCCTCCGCCGTGGGATGCCATGACCCATGCTCCAGGCGTTGCATATAAACGCCAGAGCAGGGTCCGTGACGCCGGATCCGCCGTCTCCGGTCTCAGATTTCAGACTTCAGATTCTAGATTTCAGATTTCAGATCTCAAATCTCAGATCTGAAATCCTCCATCTTCTTCGCGTGCTCGGCGTCTCTGCGGTTCCAAACTCCCTGGGTTGCGGACAGCCCCCGCGCCGCGATCTCCGGGGGGGAATTCATTCCCCGCCCGCGAAATTCGCTCGCAAATACAACTCCGGATCCTGGATCACCGTGGTGAGCACCTCCGTGACCACCTCCCCGCCTGCGACCCGTTCCACCTGCACCTGCCCGCGCTGGAACATCAGCTCGCGCAGGAACGCCAGCGTGGCCGTGCGGTTCATGATGTCCACCTGTTCGACGTGCAGCAGCCCGACCAGGTGCCCGATCTCGTGAGCTCCCGTCTGCGCCAGCGCCAGCACCATGTTGTTGATCGAGTCGGTCGCCGTGGTGCGGCAGGTCTCGCCGCGGCCCTGAAAGCTGCCCGTGTACACCACCGCCGCGTCGTCGCGAATTCGGTTGCCGATGTCCTGCAGAGTCCCCGCCGGCAGCACCTCGCCGAACACCACCCGCACCTGGCATTCCGGCCTGGTCGGGTCCGGCGGCGGCAGGGCGGCGTCCGCTTCCGACTGGTCCTCGGCCAGCACCCGCTGCGGGCTGTACGTCAGCCGCGACACCGGCTCGTCCGCGGGGAGCGCATCCCCCGGTCCGAGCACCACGATGGGCGTCCCTTCGAAGATGCGCTGCAGGCTCGCGGCGATGTCCGCCGCCACCACCCCGGAGATGTCGCGCAGAAGCTGCTGATCCTCCGATGACATCGACTCGGGGTCGAACAAACCCGGCTCGCTCAGGTAGCCGTCCTCGAACACCACCTGCACCACCTGTCGATCGGGCGGCGTGAACGTCGGATCGCCGAAACTCACCGCGATTGTCGCCTGCCGGGCCGCGGCGCCGGCCTGCGGGTCAAACCGCGCGAATACGAAGTAGCGGCCCACCTCGGAAATGCGATAGCTGAAAGTCGCGCCGGCCGGACCGCCGCCGACCATCACGCCCGCATCGCTGGAGGATTCATCCTCCTTCAGGATCAGCACGAACAGCACCGTGTCGCCGTCCACGCGGACGTCGATCACCTGCCCGGCGTCCAGATCGCCCAGCGGCACGATATCCGCCGCCATGGCCCTGGCCACCCCGTCGATGGGTACGGGCTCCAGATCGGTGAAGGGATTCACCACCGGCACCAGCGTGAATCCACAACTGGTCAGGGCCAGAAGGAGGAGGGAGGCCAGGCAGCACAGGACCATGCGGGCACGGGCCTGCGGGGTGAGTGGTGAGAAGTGAGAGGTGAGAAGTGAGAAAGCCGCGCTCGGCGAGCGCACGCTCGCTCCCTGCCAGTGGGCGAAGGCTCGCGCTCGTCGGATGGCTTGCGGTGAATGCCCGACTTTCTCACTTCTCACGTCTCACCTCTCACTTCCCCTCCACCACGATCTGTATCGCCTGGTTCGGCGACTCGATCTCGATGATCGGCGGGCGGAACAGGAAGTCGTCGGAGAAGAATTCCACCTGGTAGCCGCCGGCCGGGCGCGCGAACGCGAAGCGGCCCTCCGCGTCGGTAAAGCGCACGTCGATCGGCGGGCCGAAGCCCGCGTCGGGGTCGTTGGCCGCGTCGCCGTCGTTGAGCCGCACCCGGAACCGCGTCCGCACCAGCACGCCGATATCCGCCACGCCGGTCCCGTCGGCCAGCGTCACCCGCCCGGAAATGGGCAGCGCTTCGGCCCCGGGCGGCGGCATCCCCGCGAACTCGGCCAGCCCGGTCACCTCCGCGAACGCATCGACATTGTCGAACCGCCCCGATGCCCGGATGGCGGCATCGACCAGCGTGTCCTGGGCGAACTTCAGCCGCCCCAGTCCCGCATCGGTTTCGAAGTTGACGATCGTGTACGTCTCCAGCGTCTGCACGTCGCAGGCCGGCAGGTCGAGCACTTCGCCGGCTACCGTGGGCAGCGGCTCGACCTGCTCGCCGGGATCAAGCCCGATGGGCAGGTCGCCGTTGACCCGTTCGTACAACGACACCCGCACGTCCAGCCGCGCGGGGCAGGGGTCGCCGAGCAGGTCGAGAAACCGCTCGCGATGCGTCGCCCCCGGCGGCAGCAGCGGCAGCCGCACGTACGGCGCCTCCGGCGCCGCGGCATCGTGCACCCGCACCTCCAGCGCCGCGTATGCTTCCAGGTCGAAGTTCACGAACGCCAGCGACGTCTCGATCGGCGGCGCCTCCGGCGGCAGCCCGCCCGGAACACACGCCAGCGGCGCCATCGGCGCGGCCGCGGTCACAATGACGAGCAACCTTTTCATCACGAACCCAATCGCTCCATCACGATCCGGAAGCCCAGGTACTCGGACACGCTTTCCGGAGTGCCGTAGTTCCGCTGGGCGCAGCGGCAGGCCCGCGCCGGTGAATAGTACGCTCCACCACGGTTCACATACAGAGTTGTCCCCGCGGGCAGCGGATCTTTCAGCAGTTCCGCCGGATACGGCGAATCACAGCGCTCCCACAGCCCGCCGTGCATGTCGAACAGCCCGTAGCCGTTCGGCATCCGCTCCGCCACCGGGTAGGGCGTCTCCACCCCGCCGTGCCGGGCGAACCGGTCCAGGTACGCCGCACTGTCTCCGTAGCAGAACCGCCCGTCCAGCCCGCCGCGGCACGCATACTCCCACTGCGTCTCCGTGGGCAGCCGGTACCGGTTCCCGGCCCCCGCCGCGAGGGCACGATCGCTCAACCACGCGCAGAAGGCCCGCGCCGCCGGCAGGCTCACCCAGCGCACCGGGCGTCGCGCCGCCTCTGCGGCGTCCAGCGCCGCCAGTTCCCTGCCGATTTCGCGCATCGGCAGTTCGCCGATCACCTCCGCGTGCCGCCCATCCTCGAAAAACGGCCGGAAAGCGCTCAGCGTCACCTCCGTGATCGACATCTCGAACGCTGCTACCGGCACGCCGGCTGCCGGGCGATCCTCGTCGTCGAAGCGGTCGCGATCCGTCGCGTCCGACCCGCGGCGATACGCTTCGCAGCCCGGAATCCGCGCGAACACCAGCCCCGAGACCGCGTCCACGCTGATCGGCCCGTCCGCCGGCAGCGGAACCTCCGCCCCCAGCCGCCGCAACGCCCACCACGCCGCCGCGATTGCGCCGGCATCGTCGCCATCACTCAGCACCTTTCGGCAGACAGCGATCAGTTGCTCGTCCCCGTGCCCGTCCTGCCCCAGCAGGCAGAGGGCGACGTACCGTTGCCGTGCCGACCCCGTCCTGACCAGCTCCAGCAGGCTGTCCCGGCCGCCCGGCAGCGCTCCCAGCAGGTCGCACAGCTCCAGCCATTCCCCGTGTTGCCACAGCGGCCCGCCGTCGATCGCCTCCGCGAAACGCGCCGGACTCACCACCAGTCCCGCCCGCGCCCCCATGATCCGTTCGGTGTAGGCCGTGGAAAGCATGTTCCTGGCGGTTGCCTCCGCAACCCGCTCGCGAAGCCCCGCTCCCGCCCGCTCGACCCGCTCCGCCGCCGCCGTCGGGTCGCTTACAAATGCCGCCACGATGTCCGTCGCCGCCGCCCGCTCCAGCCGCGTCCGCTGCACCAGCATCACCGCCACCGCCAGGGCCAGCGCCGCCGCCACGGCCGTGCCGATCCCCAGCGGGAGCCGGTGCCGCCTGGCCAGCTTGCCCAGGACATAGACCGTGCTGTCCCGCTTGGCCTCGATCGGCCGGCCGGCGAGGTATCGCTCGATATCGCGGGCCAGCCCGTCGGCCGACTGGTAACGTCGCTCGCGCTCCTTGGCCAGCGCCTTGAGCACGATGGTCTCCACTTCGTCATCGATCTGCGGGTTGATTGACGCTGGTTTCAGCGGCGCGGTGTCGGTGATGTGCCGCAGCGTCTCGGCGAGCTTGCCGAACACCGGATAGGGAAACTTTCCGGTGAGCTGCTCGAAAAGAATGACCCCCAGGGCGTACACGTCCGTCCGCGTGTCCACATCATCGTGCTCGCCGCGGGCCTGCTCCGGGGACATGTACGGCAGCGTGCCCATCACCTGCCCGGCGATGCTCAGCATCTCCCCGGCGCCGGCGGCGCTGTCGCTCTGCTTGGCCAGCCCGAAGTCGAGCACGTGCGGCTGCCCCTCGGCGTCGACGAAGATATTAGAAGGTTTAAGATCTCGGTGGATGATCCCGCGCTGGTGGGCGTAGCTGACCGCGTCCCCGATCTTCACGAACAGCCCCAGCACCTCGCGCAGGCGGGCCCGCGCGAAGGTTCGCGCTTCACCCTGGAGCGCTGGCATCGCGGTCAGCCCGCCGACGTACTGGTCCAGCCGCACCCCCTCGACGTACTGCATCGCGAAGTAGTACCGCCCGCTGGCGATGCCGCTCTCGAGGATGGTCACGATATGCGGATGCTGCAACCGCGCGGCCAGCTCCACCTCGCGCTCAAACCGCCGCTTGGAATCCTCCGAAGCGAACTCGCCCTGCAGCAGCACCTTCAATGCCACCACCCGCTTGGTGGAGAGCTGCATGGCCTTGAAGACTGCGCCCATGCCGCCGCGGCCCAGTTCGCCAGTAAGCTCGTAGCCGGGGATGGGGGTTTCGCCCAGCGGCTTCGGGCGGTGAACGGGGACGGTCCCGCGCCCGGGGTCGTCGGTCGTGGTCTCCACCTGGCGGGAGGACAGGGATACCGTCAGCGCATCGGTCGACGACGCCCGCACCTCGGCGATGGCCCGCTGCAGCGGAACGTGGAGCGGATCCCGGGCCTGGGCCTGCTCCACCCGCCGCGAGCAATCCGTGCAGCTCTCGACGTGCATCCCCAGGGCGACGAACGTCTCCTCGGGGCATTGCCCGGAGATGTACGCCTGAATCTGCTGGTCGGACAGACACTCCGGCATCGCCTGAGGATATCAGAGCCCCACCGGGTCAACCAGACGGGCGCCCCACCCCGCGGCGAAGTCCGCACCCGCCGGCCCGTGCCATTCTGACAGCCGGAAGCCCGCCCGGTTCAGTTCTGGCAGGCGACCGGCCTGGACCGCTTCGCATCAAGCCGCAACGCTTCGGCCTGCGTCCAGTCCTAACATATTGAATCACAGTATCTTAAGGTAAGTTCCGGGCAGACCCAACAGGACCGCCGCCGCTGGCATTGCCCTTGCTATTCCCGTGAGGCTGGCGGTGCCGTTCCCGTCGGCGTGCGCGCGGCATGGGGAACGGCCACCGTGACATGGGAAGACAGCGGTCCATTCCCACGGCAAAAACGATTCAAAACCTCTTGAAAGGAGTGCGCGATGGGCAAGTTGAAGATTCGCCCCCTGGGCGACAAGGTCGTGGTCAAGCGTCTGGAGGCCGAGTCCAAGACCGCCGGGGGCATCGTCCTCCCCGATTCCGCCAAGGAAAAGCCCAAGCGCGGCACCGTCCAGGCCATCGGCGACGGCCGGCTGCTCGACAGCGGCCAGCGCAGCCAGCTCCAGGTCAAGGCCGGCAACCAGGTGCTGTTCAGCAGCTACTCCGGCACCGAGATCAAGGTCAACGGTGAGGAACTGCTCATCATCGACGAAAGCGACATCCTGGCTGTGGTGGAGTAGGTGAGGACGTCCGGCCATGCCAGACACGCAGCCCTTTGGAACGGATGATTACCGCGAAGGGGCCCTGCTTCGCATGGCCGATGCTCAATCTCTAAGGGAAAGGGAAGCCTGGGTCGGGGCGATCTATCTCGCTGGCCGGGCGGTTGAGTCCATCCTGAGAGGCTTGCTCTGGTGCCAGGGACGTGAACAGGAGATCGGTCATGACTTGCGTGATCTCTTGAAACGTGTTCGCTCACTGCCCATGCTGATTCATAGGGATCGAACTGAACTGGACCGGCTGGAAGATGCCATCCTCGATCTGGCCACCATTTGGCGGAACGATCTGAGGTACACCGGTCCGAGGCGATTTGAGCGTATGCTGAAGCAATCCGGAAGGTACTGGAAGATCGGTGACAAACCGGTCAGAGGTGAGCCGGACAAGGCCAACGCGTTGAGCGCGCTGGAGGCCTGCGAAGAAATCGTGTCGGTCGGAGAACCCCTATGCAAACGCTACAGGAAAGGCTGAAGCCGCTGTTGGAATCGGGGTTGCCCGACGGCGAAGCGGACCTGGAAACGCTTTCCAATGGACACGTGTGTGGTCATGTGATTTCCTCCGCGTTCGAGGGTTTGAGCTATGCGGACCGGCGGCAGCGGATTCGCGCGGTCCTCGATCGAGCCGAGAACAATGGCGAACTGACCGCGGAGGACATTCGCCACGTCAGCACGCTTCTGACCTACACCCCCGCCGAGTGGTCGGTGGTCATTACGGATTCCTGAAACCAGTCTTGAAACACGACGGAAACAACGTCAATACGAGGAGAATAGATTCATGGCAGCCAAGAAAATCGCATTCGACATGGAGGCCCGCGAGGCCATCCGCCGCGGCGTCAAGCAGCTCGCCCGCGCCGTCAAAATGACCCTGGGCCCCAGCGGCCGCAACGTCGTCCTGGAGAAGTCCTTCGGCTCTCCCACGGTCACCAAGGACGGCGTCACCGTCGCCAAGGAGATCGAACTCGACGACGCCTTTGAGAACATGGGCGCCCAGATGGTCAAGGAAGTCGCCAGCAAGACCTCCACCGTGGCCGGCGACGGCACCACCACCGCCACCATCTACGCCGAAGCCATCTACGACGAGGGCTTGAAGAACGTCGCCGCCGGGGCCAACACCATGGAGCTCAAGCGCGGCATCGAGGCCGCCGTCGAGACCGTCACCGAGGAGCTTCGCAAGCTCTCCATCCCCGTCAAGGGCTCCGAGCAAATCGCCCAGGTGGGCACCTGTGCCGCCAACCAGGACCGCGAGATCGGCGAGAAGATCGCCAAGGCCATGGAGAAGGTCGGCAAGGACGGTGTCATCACCGTCGAGGAGGGCAAGGGCCTGGAAACCACCGTCGAGCTCGTCGAGGGCATGCAGTTCGACAAGGGCTACCTCTCCCCGCACTTCGTCAACAACTTCGAAGCCATGCAGGTCGAGTTCGAGAAGCCCTACATCCTCATCCACGAGAAGAAGATCTCCGCCATCAAGGATCTCATCCCCCTGCTGGAGAAGGTCGCCAAGGCCGGCCGCCCGCTGCTCATCATCGCCGAGGATCTCGAGGGCGAGGCTCTCGCCACCCTGGTGGTCAACAAGCTCCGCGGCACGCTCCAGTGCGCCGCGGTCAAGGCCCCCGGCTTCGGCGACCGCCGCAAGGCCATGATGGAGGACATCGCCATCCTCACTGGCGGCCGGGCCCTGTTCGAGGACCTGGGCATCAACCTCGAAACCGTCGAACTGAAGGATCTCGGCCAGGCCAAGAAGGTCACCATCGACAAGGACAACACCACCATCATCGAGGGCGGCGGCTCCTCCGACGCCATCAAGGGCCGGATCAGCCAGATCAAGAACGAGATCGACCGCACCACCAGCGACTATGACCGCGAGAAGCTC
>CAYVVX010000068.1:8683-13031 GCA_964455315.1 uncultured Planctomycetales bacterium
GAGCGCCTGGCCAAGCTGGCCGGCGGCGTGGCCCAGATCAACGTCGGCGCCGCCACCGAGGTGGAGATGAAGGAGAAGAAGGCCCGCGTCGAGGACGCCATGCACGCCTGCCGCGCCGCGGTCGAAGAGGGCATCCTGCCCGGCGGCGGCGTCGCCCCGCTGCGGACCCTGGCCGCGCTCGACGCCCTCTCCAGGAAGCTCAAGGGTGACCAGCGGACCGGTGTGGACATCATCCGCCGGGCCCTCAGTGCCCCCATCAAGCAGATCGCCGAGAACGGCGGGCTCGACGGCTCCATCGTCTGGCAGAAGGTCGTCGAAAGCTCTGACAAGAACTACGGCTACAACGCCCTGACCGGCGAGTACGGCGACATGATCAAGATGGGCGTCCTGGTCCCGGTCAAGGTCGAGCGCGTCGCCCTCCAGAACGCGGCCAGCATCGCCAGCCTGCTCCTGGCCACCGACGCCATCGTCAGTGAGATCAAGGAGAAGAAGCCCGCTCCCGCCCCCGGCGGCCACGGCGGCGGCATGGGTGGTATGGGCGGCATGGGTGGCATGGGCGGCATGATGTAAGCCGCACGGCACCCGCGACCTGGTGCCCCCCCCGCGGCTCGCCGGTGTAGCGTCCGGCCCCCGTGCCAGACGTTCCCGCTCGCCGGTGTAGCGTCCGGCCCCCGTGCCGGACGTTCCCGCGTGTGCCATCACGCCGACCTCCATAGATGAGCACAACCCTCAACGAGGGAGACGGAACCCCGGTTCCGCCTCCCTCGTTCTACTTTCGCGATGAGCCGGCCCAAGCGCTGATGATCCGAGGAAAACATTGAAACCCGCGCGCTGCATCGGTCATGAGGCACGGGAAGGCCGCAGGCCTGATGCGTGCCTTTCGATCGCGACTTCTGGTAAAATACTTCCACGAATGACGTCGCGGATTCCTGTCATGGACATCGTGTGGGAGGCTCGGATGCGAGGCTTGGCTGTAGCATGTCTGCTTGGGACGGTTCTGTTCACGACCAACCGCATGAGGGCGGAGGAACCACCGCCGAATCCCTATGGCGTTGCCGGCTGGGGTGTGCTGGATGACCTGGCTCTGCCTGCGGACTGCCTGGATTACGACTGGAACGGGCTGCACACGAACTCGCTCATCCAGATGTGCCGGCCGAACCACTACTACAACTTCATCGGTATTCCCGTGCGCTGGTGGGGCTACAACGAGCAGACCGGGGTGATCAACGATCCCGTCCAGTTCGATCAGTGGGTGCTGGCCAACCCGGGCAAGGTCTGGATCATCGGCAACGAGCCCGATCTCGGTTCCCAGGATGGGCTGACCCAGCAGCAGTATGCCCACATGTACAAGACCTACCATGATTTCATCAGCCAGCGTGACCCCACCGCCCGGTTCTGCATCGGCGCCATCACCGGCGGTTCGACCACCGATCGACTGGCTTACACTACGGCCTGGTACCAGGCGGTCCTCGACCTCTACGCGACCACCTACGGGCAGCCGATGCCCGTCGACATCTGGAACGTTCACAGCTACTGCGGCCCGACTCAGATTGAAGACCCCGACCGCCCGATCCAGGAATTCGTTGAGCCGTTCATTGCATGGTGCCACACCGTCGATGGCAACAGGTACGCCGGCGCCGAGGTGTGGATCACCGAGCTGCCCGTCGGCGAATGGATGGGGGCGCTCAGCGAGGAGTGGATCATCTGGTTCGCGCAGCGCTACCTGCCCCGCCTGGAGCGGTCCGGCATCAGCCGCTGGTTCTGGTTCGTTTCCCGCGACAGCGGCGAGTGGGCCACGGTCGCTTTGGTCAAGGCCGGTGGAGTTTCGCCGCTCGGGCAGGCCTACGCCGCCCTGGCCGGCGGTTACCCCAACGCCGTGCCGCCTGTGACGCCTTACGTCCCCGATCCCACCCCCGCATACTTCCACGAAGACTTCTCTTCAGGCACCCTGTCGCATCCCTGGATGATCAAGGCGGGCGTGTGGGCCGTCGAGCAGGAGACCCTGCGCCAGAGCCGGGTGAACTTCCGCTGGAATGGGGAGACCTGTGCTCTGCAGTACGTCTATGGCGATGTCGATGCCAACATGCACATGAGCGTGAACGAGGCCGTCGACTCCAACCACTGGGCCGGGTTCCTGTTTCACATGGGAGGGCGGTTTCACAGCCAGGGCCACAGCGGATACCTGGTCTACCTTCGGAAGAACGGCGCCGTCGGCCTGTGGAACCATCACGATGGCACCATGCAGGAGGTTGCCGGCGCCGTTGCCGATGCCACTCAGTTCCAGCGCGTCCGGGTGCAGATGGCCGGCTGGCGCATACGCGTCTGGCTAAACGACAGCCTGATCATCGACCGGGTGGATGCGAATCAGCGGTTCGCCCAGGGGTACAGCATCCTGCAGACCAACAAGACCGACAGCAGTTACGATGACTTCCATATCTGGAGCCGGCCTGATGTTCCGCCGCAGGTCATCGATGCCGCCATCAGCAGCCACTGGATCATCGCCGACGATGGCACGCCGTACGCGGTGACCGTCACCGCCCATGATGATGACGGCGCGGACGACATCACCGATGTTCGCGTCACCCTGGACGACGGGATCTTTGCATCGGACCACGCCCGCGGGCAGTTCGCCTGGGCCGTGAGCGACAGCGACATCGCCGCGCAGGGCGGTGATTGGACATTCATGGGTGACGCGACCGGCGGCGGCCGCTGGGCCTGGCGGTTGAACGAGTGGGGATCCGACACCTATGTGACGCCGCTTTCCGCGGCCACGTCCGTCGACGGGAATCGGCGACAGGTCACTTTCACATTCACCGCCAAGCCCGCGTGGGCGCCGGCCGCCCACCAGCGGCTGCGTGCCGCGGCTCGCGACCTCAAGCGCGACGGCACGGCCTGGCTGCCCGCCTCCGCGGACTACGGCGTGCACCGGTCGGGTCCGGGGGATCTCGATCACGATATGGATTCCGACCAGGCCGACTTCGGCATCTTCCAGGCCTGCTACAGCGGCCCCGGAATCCCGCAAGCCGATCCCGCCTGCATCGATACGTTGTTTGACGGCGACGAGGATGTGGATCAGTCGGATTTCGCCGTCTTCCAGGGTTGCCTGACCGGCGCGCAGGTGGCGCTCGATCCGAACTGCACCGATTGAACCCCTGCCTTGGCCTGCTCCCCGCAGCGGCCGGCCCGAGTGCCGGCCGTTTCTCGTGAGATGCCCGTGCGGGCTACCTTCCGCTGTAGATCCACGGGTTGCCCTGATATCCCAGCGCCTGGAAGTCCATGATCCCGGTGGCGCTGTTGTGGCAGTCGCTGCAGGACAGGGCGTCCTCCTTGGGAGCCACCTCGTGGTTGACGGTCAGGTACATGACCGTGTCCACGAACTCGTAGCTGCCGCTGTAGGCCTGGCCGTACGCCGCGGCGCCTTCCTCCAGCGCCGGACCCCAGTTGTAGGTCTTCCAGTAGGGGTTGGGCCCCGCGATGGTGCCGAACAGGTGGGGGACGATGAGGGTCTTGTTGACCGCGTCGCCGGGCTGGTTGCCGATCATCTTCTTGAACGGGAAGATCTTCGCCGCGGGATCGTCCTTGTCTCCGTCGGGCGCGGCCAGCACCACCGGCTGTGTGGCCGTGGAGTCGTTGGAGTCGAGCATGTAGCGGCGGGTCTTGCCGTTATACCACAGGTAGGTCGGGCGGACGTTCTGCTCCCACACGAAGGAGCCCTTCTTCTTGTCGTACGTCGGTTTGCCGTACTGGTCGGTCGGAATCGGGCTGATGTCCTGGCCGGCGTCGCCCCAGTACCACTCCACCTGCGTGGGCTTCGCGCGGCTGAAGGTGGGAATGTGGCAGGTCTGGCAGGCCACCGCGCCCAGGTGCAGATCGATGGCGCTGGTCGAGTGCAGCCCCTGCGTATCGTGGCAGTCGATGCAGTCGATGCGCCCCTCCGACGCGACCGAGTGAAGGTAGACACCCGCGATGCGATGATCGGTGGAGGTGTGGCACTTCTGGCAGCTCATGTTCTGCCCGCCCATGTGCACGTCCTGCTCAGGCGTGGGATTCACCAGCGTGCTGGCCAGGTCGCCGTGCTTCACGTTGTCGCCGCCACCCGCGTAGAAGTGGCAGGACCCGCAGTTGGCCCGCGTGGGCGAGCCGACGCTCTGGGCGATGGTCTGCATGTCCAGCCCGGCCAGCGGCTGCCCGGCGTTCATGGGATCCTTCTTGTACGTCCCGCTGTTGTCGTGGCAGGAGAGGCAGTCCACCTGGGTGGCGTCGGTGAAATCGAAGTTCGCGTCCTTCCAGCCGTAGCCGGAATGGCATTCGGTGCAGCGGGCCTCGTTGGAAGGCACCGCGATGCAGA
>CAYVVX010000069.1:0-13031 GCA_964455315.1 uncultured Planctomycetales bacterium
CATCCAACTTGCCCATGTCTTCGACGGCTTGAATAACGCGCCCGATTTCGTAGTCGGTGTACGCCTCGTAGGCGGCGAAGATCTCGACCTGCTTGATGTAGAGCTTCTTCTCTTCGGCGGTGCAGTCATCCCAGTTCTTGATGACGTGCGTCGGCCAGGGTTCGAGCTGGGTGTCCTTGGGAATCACGCCGAGGCGCTTCTGGTTTTCGAAGATGCGCTCGCGCAGCTTGTTCCAGCCGTCGTCGAACAGGTGCATGTTGTGGATCTTGTCCACCCACTCCTTGGTGGGATGATGCGGGGAGTGTGTGGCGCCGGGCGCGTACTTGACGAAAAACGGCTTGCCGGGAGCCGTCTGGTTGATGCGGGTGAGGTAATCAATGGCGTCGTCGGCCATGCCCGTGACCAGGTTCCAGCCGGGCTTACCCTCGAACGGATAGATCTGCGTGGAGTTGCGGAAGAGGTTGGGTTGCCACTGGTTCGCGTCGCCACCGACGAATCCGTAGAAGTACTCGAAGCCCAGGCCCATCGGCCATCGATCGAACGGCCCCACCTGGCTGGCCGCGTAGGTCGGTGTGTTGTGGTCCTTGCCGAACCACGAGGTGGCGAAGCCGTTGTCCAGCAGGATGCGGCCGATGGTGGCCTTCTCTTTGGGAATGAGGCTGTTGTAGCCCGGGAAGCCGGTGGATTGCTCCGAGATCACGCCGAAACCGACCGAGTGATGGTTGCGCCCCGTGATGAGCGCAGCGCGAGTCGGAGAGCAGAGCGCGGTAGAGTGAATGTTGTTGTAGCGCAGCCCGCCGTTGGCGATACGATCCATGGCCGGCGTGGGAATGACCCCGCCAAAGGTGCTGGGCACGCCGAACCCGGAGTCGTCGGTGATAATGAGCAGGATGTTGGGAGCCTGCCGGGGCGGCACGACGCGCGGTGCCCACCACGCTTTCGACTGGAGGGCATCCTCCTTGATCACGCCGCCGAACTCGGGGTCAGGCGCCGGAAGCTGTTTCCCGTCGATGGTCGAGGTCGCGCCGGGTGATCCCAACTCGCCCGTGACCTGCGCCGCAAACGCCGGCAAGGCCGCCGCCATGACCGCCAGGGCCAGAACCTCGCGCCCGATGATTCGCTGATACGATTTCATACGTCTGTCTCCTTGTAGGCATTCTTTCCTTGCTGCATCCCCAGTGAGCCGTCCGGGGCCCACCACGTCGCAGCTTTGTTCATGTTTGGCTGATTGAGCCGGTACTCATGTCTTTTCTCCACACCGGATTGGGATCCGATTGGGCTGGTCACTGATTGCCGACCGGCTGGCCGGTCAGGCTCGCCAGGCTGGCCGGGACCGCGTTGGGAGGAATATCGACCTGGAACGCCGAGTCGGGGACGCCGTCAGGAGCGCCCCACTGGCTGATCGTCAGGGTGTACTGGGGCCGGCCCGGGGTGCTGTCATAGGTGATCACGACCTTGCGGGGCACCGGCTGGCCGGCGGCTTCAATCCAGATCTGCCAGCTCAGGCCCGCCTGGGTAAATGCGAGGTGATTGCAGTTGTGTCCGGCGATGTCCTCCGCGCCCAGGAACTGCGCTGACACGATCTTGCCCGACAGCCGCCCGTAGATATCCGAGTAGAGCAGATCCTCCACGGGCTGGGCCATGCCGTATCGCTGGGCGAGCTGTTCCATGACCGAATCGAGCGACCCGTTCATGGGAATCGTGGTGTAGGCATTCTTGGCCAGATCGATGGCCGTGAAGTTGTTGCCGTCGCACACGATGCGCCGCTGAATGCCGGCGCCGTTGACATCCACGGCGATTTTGTCGGGTCGCTTCACCTGGATGACCCGCTGGTTGGACATCTGGATCTTCTGGCCGGTGGCCAGCACCTCGTCGAAGGTCTCGTCCACCGTCATCTTGAGCTGTGCTTCGCGACCCATGTAGTCGCTCATCTTCTTGAGCAACTGGAGCGGATCGGGAGCGGATCCGGCCGACGGCGCGGGCTGCGGGGCGGGGTTCTCCGCGACCGCGTAACCCTGCTGTCCATCCTGGGTAGTCGACTGGTAGTACACGCCGTCGGACACATAATAGGTGTTGTTGTTGACCACGGTCTGCGTGGCCCCGGACGGCAGCGAGGCAAAGAAAAACCCGATCGGGGGATAGACGGGAACGTAGGACACGGTTCCGCCGTACCAGGTGGGGTGATAGAAGCTGTATCCCGAATGATAGTAGCTGGTCCCTCTCCAGGCGGTCGCCGTATACCCTGAGGGCAGGTGGGCGACAGCCCCCGCACCGTAGGGACCCCGGTACGCGACCGCGGTCCCGCCCGCCGGGCCATGCACCGCGGCGGCTCCATAGCCCGCCGGCCCCCGGACCACCGCACCGGAACTGTAGGGTCCCCGATACGCGGCCGCGGTCCCTCCGGCCGGGCCGTGGTAGACCGCCCCGCCGTAGGCACCACCGGCGCGATAATTGACATCGTAGTGCTGAATGGACCCGTAGTTGTTGTACCTCGACGTGTAGCCCGCGCCGCTGTAATGCTGAACCCCGCCGGCACCCACGTGGGTCGCGCCGCCGTAGCGGGCCGTACCACCCATGCCCTGCACGGAGGTGCCGCCGACATGGGTCAGCCCGGTCGCAGGTCCGTAGTGGGTGGCGCCGGCATGATGTACCGAACCATACCCGCCGCCAAAGCCGCCGGCGTGGAAGCTGGTCCCTCTACCCCCGCCGGCGTGAAAACCGCCGCCGCCGCCGCGCCAGGCGCGGGCCTCGCTGGCGGGCATGAACAGGAACATACCGGCGGCCGACAGGATGACAATGAGCTTCGGGCGCATGATTCATTCTCCTTTCGTTGCCGCTTCGGACAACTGGGCTAATTCCACTTTCCTGGCGTCGTTCGGCACGGCGGGCTTGAACAGTTCATCTCCCGCGGCAGGCGACAGGTTCCAGTCGCTCAGCAGTGCCGAGAAACTCGGGCGTCCCGGAAGACTCTTGTAGTCGATCGCGAACCTCCGCGGCACCGGCTTCATGCCCGCTTCAATCCAGATCTGCCAGTCGATGTTCTCCTGCGTGAACAGGAGATGATGGCACATGACTCCGTCCGCCTCATGCAGCCCGACGTACCGGCCCATCTGGGCCTCCGCGGTCAACACCCGGTAGGGATCAGAGAATAGCAGATCCGCCAGCGACAGTGTCAGGCCGTGCTTGTTCGCCATCTCGTCGAGCATCGCATCGATCTGGCCGGGCACCTGCAGGAGGGCGTAGGTGTTGGCCTGCCTGTCCAGAATGGTCACGCTTCTGCCGTCGTACCACAGGGACAGCGCGTCGTCGCCCTCCCGCGCTTCCGCGAAGATCCTGTCCGGCCGGCGCACCACGATCCGGTTTTCCCGGGTGAACTGGGCCATCTGACCGGTGGCCACAGGCTCTTCCATGGTGGCAACGCATCGGAAACTCAACGCCCGCGCGCCGCCGATGGCGGCGCTCATCTTGCGGAGCGCGTCATCGGCCTGGGCGTCGATGTCCACGCGGGATCGGCTCTGCTCCGAGCAGCCGCTGAGGATCCCCACGGCCATCAACATGGCGGCCGTTCTCATGACCCGTGCTGCATTCATCTCCTGGTTCTCCTGGATCAGTGAATCATGATCTGCCAACAAGGACGCGTTGACTTGCTTCCCATCGCTTCAGGTTCGTGCCGCGGCCATCCGTTCCAGACCACGCGCTGCGCTGACCGTTGCGAATCGCACGAAAACGGCTGCCGGGAGACAGGTTCAATTCGCCAAGCAGAGCACTCAAGCGTCAGTCAGAAGGTGTTTCACAGGCCTCGGGGCACATCACCGCCCGCGCCAAACCCATCCTGTGCAGGGAACAAGGACGCCGCGCGGGCTCCCGCACAACGGTGAACGGCACGCCCCCCTCCATGAACAACAAATGATCCGGCCCTTTCTCGCAGGCTAAGACACGACAAGATGCACCTTCCATCCCGCCCGGCGACCCCCACGCCGCGCTGTCATGACAGGGGTACATGGTATACCACCGCAACGAATCCGACGCAACACCGCTGGAAGTGCCGGCAACGAGCGACCCTGCGGATGAACCCCGGCGGCTGCGGCGTGCATCTCCCGCAACGCGGAAGCCGGCTCCGAGGTGATTACTCCTCGTAAACGGGTGAACCGTACGGCCAGGCAGGCCGGGTGGTCACAGCCGTATCGATGGACGTGATGACCCGGCCGTCCCCCTGCCTCACCAGCAGTACCTGCTGGCGCTCGTTGCGGTCGGCAAACACGATCTCCACGCCCAGGCCGGTCTGGCCTGGGGGAGCATGACGATGTGCCTGATGCCCATGGCCAGGAGGTGTTCGACGCCGTGGTCGACGTCCTGCTGATGGGGCTCGGCACCGTGGACGTAGTTGCCGTCCTTGATGATGTGAGCCTTGGCCGGCGGTCCACTGCCGGCCCTACAGCCGCCCCAGCCTGCTGAGCACCAGCAGCTTCGGCTCGGTCATGTCCGCCATCGCGAAGCGCACGCCTTCACGGCCGAAGCCGCTGTCCTTGATGCCGCCGTAGGGCATGCTGTCGACGCGCATCGAGGGCATCTCGTTGATCACCACGCCGCCGTAGTCAAGCTCGTGATATGCATACCATGCATGATCGATGTTGCGGGTGAAGACACCTGCCTGCAGGCCGAAATCCGACGCGTTGGCCATCCGCACCGCTTCCTTGAAGTTCGCGAACCGCTCCAGCACAGCGACCGGCCCGAAGACTTCCTGACAGCTCACCTTCTGCGTCGGATCGACGTTGTCGAGATACGTGGCCTCGTAGAGTGCCCCGTGACGACGGCCTCCGCAAAGCAGCGTCGCACCCGCCTGCACCGCCTCGCTGACCCATGCTTCGACGCGGCGGGCATCATCCTCGCTGATCAGCGGTCCGAGAAAGGTACTTTCTTCCCGCGGGTCGCCGGCCTTGAGCGCCCCGGCCCGCTGAACCAGCCGGTCCCGGAGCGACTCATACACGTCCTGGTGGGCGATGACGCGCTGCACGCTGATGCAGCTCTGCCCCGATTGATAGAACGCCCCGATGGTGATCCGTTCGGCCGCGTAATCCAGGTCCGCGTCGGCGTCCACGATGCAGGGCGCGTTGCCGCCCAGTTCGAGGGTGACCTTCTTTTTGCCAGCCGCGCTCTTCATCCACCAGCCCACGGAAGGCGATCCGGTGAAGCTCAGCTTCCTGATCCGCTCGTCGACGATCATTGGCTCGGCATCCCCGCTCGCGCACGGCAGGATGCTGAACGCGCCCTTCGGCCAGTCGGTCTCGGCCAGGATTTCCCCCAGAACGATCGCCCCGATCGGCGTCGCCGACGCCGGCTTGAGCACAAACGGGCAGCCCACCGCGATAGCCGGGGCGACCTTGTGGGCGACCAGGTTCATCGGAAAGTTGAACGGCGTGATGAAGCTGCACGAGCCGATGGGGAAGCGGCGGATGATCGACTCGCAGCCCTCGGCCCGCGGGCTGATGTCCAGCGGATCGTACTCGCCGCGCATGCGCACCGATTCCTCCGCCGCGATACGGAAGGTGTCGACCAGCCGGGTCACTTCACCACGCGCGTCCCGGATCGGCTTGCCGGCTTCGATACACAGCGCCACGGCCAGCTCCTCGTGGCGCTCCTCGACCCGGCTGACCACATGGTTGAGGACCGCCTTGCGCGCGTAGGCGGGCATCTTTCTGGTACTCGCAAACGACTCCGCGGCCGCGGCGATAGCCTGTTCGACCATGCCGCGATCGGCCCTGGCGACCCGCGTGGCCACTTGCCCGGTGTACTTGTTGGTGACCGGCAGGTCCGCGTTGGCCTGCACGGGCTCGCCGCCCAGGAACAAGGGGTATTGCGGTCGCAACATCGGCATCACTCCGGCAAGGTCGCGGTGCACCAGGAGCCGCCTGTAACCGTGACGAATCGTGCAACGGATGACCCGCGCGGCTCATATCACCCTGGATCGGCACTCCATTATGACCCGCAGATCGTGGCACGCAATTGGAGTTCTACCCGAAGGACTGCGACATCAGCGAGGTGTATCTCACCGGCGGGCGACAGGATTTGAGGCCACCCCGGCACAGTCTTCCGTACTCCCCCGCCAGATGCCTCCCTCACTCCCGGCCCAGGGGCTGGAAGGGTCAGTCAACGGCCGGCTGCTGGGGCACTTGTGACATATGCACGGTTTAGCCATTTTACGCTGCCGCGCAGAGCGTGAACTGGAGCGTTCTCCATAATTCGCGTACTCCGCTCCGCGGCAGGGACTTCATGTTTATTCGATGCGTCCAGATGGCCTTGCGCAGCGTGGCCAGCATATCGAGATACGACGGATGATCCTTGGGCTGCATCCATTCTGTGCCCTGGGGGCTGGTCATGATCGTCATGGGAACACTCGGCCTGGTGACCGGCATACTGCCGCTTGCCGGCATGGTCCTGCTGGTTGCGGGCCTGGCCACGCGCATGCACCGCTGGATAGATCAAGCGGGCCAGGCTCCCCGGGCGGCTTGAGTCGGGCAATTCGCCCGATCTCCTGAGCCGGAATGATCCGGTCGCTCAGCTTCCATCGAACGTCACCCTCGCGCGATGGGGTGCGCATTGCGTTGAAGACCGGCCTGGCGGGGCTCGCGCGCGGATCGAGTCCACGCCTGGGTGGATGCTCCCCGTCGATGTAAAACGGAGAAAGCCGCGGGTGCCTGGTCGTGACTGCCGCGATGGGCAGGAGCGACCAGGGCACCCGGGCTTGTCTCCAGATCCTGAGCAACCCGGACAAGCCGGGCTGCGCGATCACGGCCGGGGCTTACGCACCGCCGAGGACGCCCAGAAGGGAATCCATGATCCCGGTGACCGACTCGCAGCCGGGGATCGCCAGGAAGGCCGTGCTGCTGAGCATGGCACACCACTTGGCCAGTTTGCGTCGCGTCATGATTCTGTCTCCAATTATCGTGCGCGGTCAGTTTCATATGCAGCCGATTCCGCCGCGCAGAATGGAATCGTCCGCTTATTCTCATCCCCACCATTCGTGTCCGAAGGTTGGGTTCAAGCAGTAACGCGACAGAACTTCGCGACCTCCGCAGAGCCTTCTTCAGAACCCCCCGCCGCCTCAGCAAGGGCCTCAACAGCGTCATCCTGGGCTCAAAAGCCGGGGCCACGACGTGCGTAGACGCTGATTCCGAGGGCCGGTACGCCGCGAGGCTGGGGAATATCCACGAAATCGCCCCGGGAAGGTAACTCCTTCCCGGGGCGAGGGGGTAGTGCCGGTTCAAATCGCGGGTTACGACGGGTCCGGGAGCAGGGTGACGAACAGATGCGTTGCCTGGAAGCCGGTCGGCCGGACCTCGCGCACTTCACACTCACTGCGGCAGAACCTGACTTCCGCAAGGCCGACCGACCGGCCGAGTTTCAAGAACGCCCTCGATCGCCGCGATGACGGCTCACGATCAGTCCGCCGCCACGGACCGCGATCATTCAGGCGGAACCGATACCTGCCGGCTCAGCTCTCCATGCTCGGGGGCAAACAGGGTGGTCTGGATGCGCTGCCGGGTCTGCGAATAATCCCACTCGGAAGACAGCGGGTTCCACCCCAGGGCGTCGAGCAGGACCGTGGTCGCATCGCGCGCCACCCTGAAGCCGTCCCTGATGCCCAGTTGGCGGGTCGCCACGCCGGTGTCCATCAGGGCCCGGGCTCCGAAAGCCAGGCTCCAGATGGTGAAGGCCAGTTCCGAGGGTCGCTGAAGTTTACGCAGCGACAGGTCGCCGCTCTCCAGGCCCTCCAGAATGATCCGCATCAGCAGCGAGATCAGGCGACTTTCGCACTGATGGATGGGATCATCCTTCGGGCGAACCGCCCGGCCGAGCTGCGAGGCGATGCGGATCGTCTGCAGCGCCCGGTAGTGATGCGGACTCAGCCGGAAGAACAGCTCCTCCGCCTCGCCCAGTGCCACCACCTTCTCACGCGATCGCCCCTCATACTTGGCCGCTCTTTCAAACAACTCGATCTGCTTGCAAAGGGAATTCAACGTTCCTTCGGTCAACATCATTACCTGCCCAGTCTGTAAGCCGAGAGCGTCGTCCATGCCACCCGCGGGGCCGTGCCCGGCGGACCGATTTTCGTTCTGCGTTCGAGGCGGGGATACCGGTATCGTTCCTGACCACCGGTCCGTCCTCAAAGGCATGACGCGACAAACGGGACGGCCATCCGCACCGAACCCGCTTCCGGACAGCCTGTCGACGGACCCCGGGGCGGAGCGGGCCCGGAACGTGCGGGAACGGCGGCTGACCGGCCTGCCGGAGGCGGGCTGTTCGATGGGTTCCGGGGGCGGACTCGGCGACGGATTCAGGATGCCCTGGCCAGAGACGGACTTCGCGAGGAGGGAGCGGTGGTGAGGTAGAGGCCCGCGGCAATGAGCACGACGACCCCCCCGATCACGAACCAGGCGGGGCCGGCATACCAGGCGTCGAACTCATCGGTCAGAGGGTTGTTGACCACGATCTGCGCGACCACCGTGCTGACCACGGCACACAGAATGCCGAGCCGCTGCAGAATGCCCGCCATGACCACCCCGAACAGACCCCCGGTCACCCAGCTCACGTACAGGCCGGGAGCCCACACCCAGGCGGAGGCCGACATGACGATCAGCACGAAGGCGATGGCCGCCAGGCGGGGATTCCGCAACGCGGACCGCAGGATCAGCAGAAGCGTTGCCAGGATCAGACCCAGGATGATGCCCACGAAGCCGGAATGAAGGAGGCTGGCACTCAGATGTCGGAATCCGACCAGGCGGCCGAGGGTCGGTTCGATCCCCGAGGGCATGATCAGCGATACGGATCCGCCGGCCCATGCGGTCACCAGCACGTTGATCTGTTGAAGACCAACCATCCCCAGGCCAAGGGCCACCCCGGCAAGCACATCACGGCCGACCAGCGGATCGCGAATGCGGCCGGTCATGACCCGGACCCACGAGATGATCGCATGCGGCCAGAAGCGCCGAAAGAAGCGCTCGAGGGAAGCGTAATAGATCCACGCGGCGACCGCGGCGAAAACAGCGTATCGGGCCACATGCAGCAGGATGTCCAGGCCCAACGCCGGCGCGGCGGGCAGCGGCTGCAGCACTGCCAGCCTGAGGGACTGAAGGCACAGCATCAGCATGGCGAACCGCCAGGCCGCCCGCCGATCGATGGGCCCCCTCTCAGCGCTCTTCCAGCTCAACACCAGGCATCCCACGAAGGTGATCCAGAAGAACACCATGAGGATGCGGGAGAGCCTCTGGCCGCGGGAGGTTTCCCGGTCCACCTCTCCCGCTGTAACCCCAGACTCCCACGGCGCGACACGAGCGAAGTGGATGATGCGGTCTCCCACGGCGACCCCCTCGACGCGCGGGGGAACACCGGGCTCGCGCGGGGCGACCGCTTCCCAGGCGAGTCGTGTCTCGGCACCGGATGGTGGCACCTCGCGGGGAGGCACGGCCTGATATTCCGCCATGCTCAGGCCTGCGAGCTCGAACGCGGTACTCCAGTCGGGCCCGGACGTTCCCGGAGCGGCGGGGTCATCAGGCATCCCATCGGTCAGGTAGCCGAGAAGTTTCCCCTGGCTGTCCAGCCGCACGATGACCCGGGCCGATTCCGAAAAGTCGGGCACCAACCGACCATAGACAATCGAATCAGCGGCCGGACCGGCGCGGCTGCCCCGAACAAACCGGTAGAAGACGACCGGCAGATCGATCTCCCCTGCCCGCCGGGAGCCCGCCCCGGGACTCGCCCGGTGCTCCAGGTATCCCAAACCGCGCTGGTCGATCACGAACTGGCCGGTGCCCCGCTCGGTGCTGCCCGAACCGTGCAGCCGCTCAACTACCTGCTCAGCCCGTTCCTGGAGCACGTCCGGCGGCTTGTCCAGCGCCGCCGACGACAGCAGGAACGTGCGATCTGCGAGGGACGTGATGATCGCCAGGCCGACCAGGGCGGCCACCGTACAGAGGACAGGAAGCGTTCGGCCGCTCACTTCCCTGGATCGTGCCGCCGCAATGATCTCCGGGGCCGGCGTCTCCCCCGCCGCGAGCGCATCTTCCAGTGGATCGCCCCCGGGCAGCGCGGCGAGCAGCTTGTAGACGGATCGCGGCCGATCCGCCGGACGACGCTGGAGGCATCCCAGGATCGCCTCCTCCAAGCGCGGATCGAGATCAGTGATGTACGCGGAAGGAGCCGTCGGCTTGGCCCGCGTAATGTCGTCGTCATCGAACGGGCTCCGACCGGTCAGCAGCTCGAAGAGAATCAGCCCGACGGAGTAAAGGTCACTGCGCACCGTGGCCGGCCGCCCCTCGAGAAGCTCAGGGGCCATGTAGGGGGGCGTACCGGCGAGCTGCGGGCGCTGCGCGGGCGGACCGGCCAGCGCCGCGATGCCGAAGTCGGTGATGCGAACCCGCCCCTGCCCGTCCAGCATGATGTTGGCGGGCTTGAGATCCCGATGGATGACACCGGCGTCGTGGGCGGCACCGAGGCCGAAGCAGAGCTGGCGTGCGATCTGGCCGACCTTGTCCGCGGGAACCCGCCCGATCCGCCGCAGCAGGGAGCCCAGGTCTTCGCCGTCGACGTATTCCATCGAAAGGAATACATCCCCTTCCGCTTCACCAAGGTCGTAGACCCGGCAGACGTTGCGATGGGTAACCCCCGACGCCAGCCGGGCTTCCGTGTAGAATTTGGTCAGTCGTGCGGGGGCTGCACGGCCGGCGCCGATCAGGAACTTCAGCGCCACCGGCCGGATGAGCTTGAGATCGTCGGCGCGATACACCTCCCCCATGCCGCCCCGCCCGAGCAGGCTGACGATCCGGTAGCGGCCGGAGACCAGGTCGCCGGCCTGAAACCGCGGAGGGGTTTGATCCTGTTGCCGGGGCGACGGGAGGTCGCCAGCCGGCGCCGGGCAGGTCTCCAGGTCATCCGCTTCACGCCCGGCCGAGCCCGGCGCCGCGGGCGGCATCTCCTTCATGATGGTTCCGGGCTGATGATGCCGAAGCAGGGAGACCACTTCGTCGCGCATGCCCCGATCATCCCGACAGGCCTGATCGAGAAAAGCCTCCCGGGCACGCTCATCCATCTCGCAGGCGGCGAGGAACAGGCTCTTGATCTGCTCGTGACGTTCAGGGTTCATGGGCGAGATCAGCGCGTCAGTTCCCGGCGGAGCCAGGCGCGAACCATGGTCCATTCGCTTTCGACGGTGCGCTTCGACACGTTCAGCACTTCGGCCACCTCCGCGACGGTCAGTCCGCCGAAGAAGCGCAGCTCCACGATGGTCGCCTGCCGGGGATCGACCTGGGCCAGCTTCGAGAGAGCCTCGTCCAACGACAGCAGGTCTTCGTCGCGGTCGGGCGAGAGAACCAGGTTCTCATCCAGCTCGATGCGCAGCCGCTTGCCGCCCCGCTTGGCCCGCCGCCGGCCCCGCTCGTGATCGATGAGGATGCGGCGCATGACCTGGGCGCCGATGGCGAAGAAGTGGGTCTTGCCCTGCCAGTCGACGCGGGACTGATCCACGAGTTTGAGATAGGCCTCATGGAGCAGGGCCGTCGGTTGGAGGGTATGACCGCCGCGCTCGCGATTCAGGTAGCGGCGGGCCAGGCCGTGGAGATCCTTGTACAACAGTTCAAACAGCTTCTTCGAGGCTGCCGGATCGCTGCTCTTGATCTCGCCGAGAAGCTCGGTGATCGGTGACGTCGGTTCATTCGCCATTGTTGCGACTGCGCCCCCGAAGGTGCGGGTTCGTCCCTGGCCACGGCATCATCCGACCAGCATAACCGGGTCAGGGATGGAAAGTAAGCCGCCGTCGGCGGGAGCCGGCCCGCGACGGTACCGGCCCGGGCTGGCCCGGCCCACGGTACGCCGTTGGCCGCAATGGTCGTACCACCGGCCACCAGCCGGCACCTCGACCGGGCCCGTACGCCAGGCCGAGTCGCTCACCGGGCGTGCCTGTGCGTTGCTGATCGGGTACACTCCCAAAAGGTGGTGTCCGGCCATGAAGCGACGAATCATCCGTAAAGACCGGTTCCCGAAGCTGAGCGGGACGTTCATCCCGCTGCTGGTCGCACTGTCCTCGCTGCTGGTGCTCGCTCCGCTGGTGGAGCATGAACCGCTGGTCGTGGCCGTACTCACTTCCCTGCTCCTGCTGACCGGCGTCTTCACCGTCCATCGCAACCCCCCGCTGCGCCTCGCGGCGGTGATCGGCCTGCTCTTGTCCCTGTCGCTGCGCTGGCTGGCCCATTTCCTGGGCGCTGAACACGACATCTTGAGGCTGGTCTCGCATCTCGCGATCAGCGGATACATGGCGTTTCTGACCGCCGTGGTGTTTTTCACCGTGCTCACCCACCGGGAGATCAGTTTCGACACCGTTATCGGCGCTGTTTGCGGCTACCTGCTGATCGCATACATGTTCACGTTCCTTTACGTCGCGATCGAAGACGTTTCCCCCAGAGCGTTCGCCTTCGCCCCCCGGCCCGCGGCGGTGGAGGGTGCCACCCCGTACGGTAGTGGAACGATGTTCATGTACTTCAGTTTCGTCACCCTCACCACCCTGGGCTACGGAGACATTCTCCCGGTCCACCCGTTGGCGCGTTCCATGGTGACGCTTGAGGTGCTGAGCGGTCAGCTCTATCTGGCCGCTTTTGTCGCCCGGCTGGTCGGGGCCATGAGCCCGGCGCGTCCGCACACCGGAAGCGGCCCCGACTCCTGATCGGCCTCTACGCGGAGGCCGTGGTTTGACACACGGTATGCCGGCATGAGAGCATGAAGCCGCCGGTCAAGGGAGAAATCGTCGTGCGCGTACGGGGAAACACGAAAGGACACCGATGAAACCGAACAACCTGCTCCGTTCCAACGGCCGGTATGCCGGCCTGCTGATCGTGTTCGGAACCAGCCTGGCTGGATGCGGGCCTTCCATGACCGTGAACTCCTATTGGGGCCCGGGGATGCGGTTCTCGGACACCGCCGGCACCTACGACTGGGTCAGTGGTGCCGGGGCGGGAACAGTCGGGGCCGATGGAACCGAAAAC